>CAWUUY010000368.1:0-7454 GCA_963924885.1 uncultured Burkholderiales bacterium
GTGCGGGTGGTCAACCGAGCCGATGCCCTCGATGGTGGTGATCGATTTGCCCGCCACCGCCGACACCGGCAGGTCGCACGATTGCACCGGCTTGCCGTCGATTATCACCGTGCAAGTGCCGCACTGGCCCACCCCGCAGCCATAACGCACGCCCTTGCAGCCGGTTTCATTGCGCAGCACGTAGAGCAGCGGCGTTTCGTCCTCTGCCGAGACCTCGTGTGCGCGGCCATTCACAGTAATTTTTATGCTCATATGTCGCCTCGACGCCTCATAAATATTGTTTAAAAACAGTTACTTACCATAATACTATCGCGCTTGACCAGCGGCGCCGCACTCGTCTTTTGCGAGGCTGCGCTTTATACTGCACGCCCGCAAATCGTGCAAACCGTACGCTGCGTGTGAAGAAACCGCCATGAGCCAGACTGCCGACATTCAAGCACTAAAAGGCCGCATCGAACAACTCTCCCTCGAACATCGTGACCTCGATGACGTGATCTGCCGCCTGATTGAATCCACCCCACACGATCAATTGCAAGTACAGCGACTGAAAAAACGCAAACTCTTCGTCAAGGATCAGATCTACGCGCTGGAACGGCAACTCACGCCCGACATCCCGGCGTAAACATTCCCGCGTGATCACGCGGATTTACGCAACGCCAGAAACAGCGCGAACAATCCCAGCAGAACCAGCCACAGTAACGACCAGCCGGCAATCGTCAGTCCCAGAAATTTCCAGCCCGCCTCGGCGCACTCGCCGGACCCCGACAGCACCTTGGTCAGCACATCGGCCAGCGGAAACTGCTTCATCATGTATTCCAGCCCCGGCCCGCACGCGGGCACCTTGTCCGGCGGCAGGTTTTGCAGCCACACGTGGCGCGCCGCCACCGCCGCGCCCAGCGCTGCGGCCACGAATGCCGCGACACCGTAAATGATATTGCCGCGCCGCCCCGGCGCATGCAAAGCCGCCAGCAAAAACACACCTGCCAGCACATAAAACGCCACGCGCTGCACCATGCACAGCGGACAGGGGTTCTGCAATTCGACGTATTGCAGGTAGTAGGCGTATCCGAGCAGACCCGCGCAGATCGCGAACCCGGCGGCAAAGCCGCGCCTCGGTGTGAGTGCGTTGATTACATTGGGTATCATGGCGGCCAGTTTACCGTAAACTATCTCCTCCATGATTCGCATCACACGCAGCCTGTCGCTGGACGATTCCGAGATCGAAGAGACCTTCGTGCGCGCGTCCGGCCCCGGCGGGCAAAACGTCAACAAGGTATCGACCGCGGTACAACTGCGTTTTAACGCGGCGCAATCGCCCTCGCTGCCCGATGACATACGCGCGCGCCTGCTGACGCTGGCCGGCAGCCGCGCATCGACCGATGGCGTTATTACCATTAACGCGCAGCGCTTTCGCCTGCAAAGCCGCAATCGAGCCGACGCGCTGGAGCGTCTGGTCGAACTGATCATCGAAGCGACGCATAAGCCGAAGCCGCGCAAAGCAACGCGCCCGTCGCGCGCCGCGAAACGACGCCGCCTGGACAGCAAAAAACAGCGCGGCGAGATCAAGCGCACGCGTAGCGGCAAGGCCGATTTTCACTAGCGCCACGGCACCACGTAAGCCACGTAGCTATGGCGCCCCGTGGCAATTGACGGAGTACATCATCCTCGCATAGACTCGTTGTTGGTAGCGTTTGCCCTGCGAGAGCACGCAAGGGACAGTCTCAAGTAGCCCGGTTTACCGTTCTGGAATCAAAGTGAGATTCTGTAAATTTTATTTTAAAATCAATAACTTAGTAGAAAACATGAATACAAAACTGATATTGGGCAGTGTCGCGTTGCTGGTGGGTACGGGTTACGGCGGTGCCGTGCTGGCGCAAGCCAAGCCGGATGTGCTGGTCAAGCAGCGCCAATCCGCCATGGTTCTGGTCGGCAAATATTGGGGCCCGATAGCCGGCATGCCCACTGGCAAATCACCGTACAACCAAGAGACCGTGGTGCGCAATGCGGCGTACCTTGAAGTACTGAGCAAAATGCCGTGGGACGGCTTCACGGAAAACACCAAGGATGAAAAAACCCGCGCATTGCCGACGGTATGGACCGAAAACGCCAAGTTCAAGGAAGGCGCCGACCGCATGCAAGCCATGCTCACGCAACTGGTCAAGGTGTCCAAGGGCGGCGACGAGGCCGCGGCCAAGGCAGCGATTGCCGATGTGGGCAAAACCTGCGGCGGATGCCACGACAACTTCCGCGCCAAGTAATTTGAGTGTTGTGTAAAGGAAACCCCGCCCTGGCGGGGTTTTCTCATTTACGGAGGACGAAAAGATGTCACCGCTACTGCCTGTCAGGATGAAAACTTTCGCGCTGGCGCTGATGCTGGCGGTCGCGTGCGCGCCCGTCTGCGCGCAAGAAGATGCGCAGGCCGGCATTAAACGCGGCGAATATCTGTCCAAGGCCGCAGGTTGTCTGGGCTGCCATACCGACGAGAAAAAAGACGCCATCCCCTATGCAGGTGGTCGCGCGCTGAAAACGCCTTTCGGCACCTTCTATGGCCCCAACATCACGCGACACCCGCAGGCCGGCATCGGCAAATGGACGGAAGCGGAGTTCATGCAGGCCTGCGTCATGGCAAGCGCCCCGACGGCGCTAATTATTTTCCCGCCTTTCCGTACCCGTCGTTTACCGCCATGACCGATGCCGACATGCGCGATCTGTGGGCCTATATGCGCACGCTGTCCGCGAACGCCCAGCCGAGCCGCCCGCACGACGTCGGATTTCCGTTCAACGTGCGTTTCGCGGTGACATTCTGGAAGTGGTTGTTTTTTAAACCCGGCGTATTGACACCCGACCCCAAGGCCACGCAGGCCGTGAATCGCGGCGCGTATCTCAGTACCGCGCTTGGCCACTGCGGCGAATGTCACACGCCGCGCAATTTCATGGGCGGCCCGCGCAAAGACCGCTTTTTCGCCGGCGGCAAAGGGCCGGAAGGCAAGGACATTCCCAATCTCACGCCGGTAAATCTAAAGAAAAAATGGGGTGACAAAGACCTCGCGGATTTTCTGTCAGCCGGTATTACGCCCGACGGTGACGTGCCCGCCGAAGCCATGGGCGAAGTCATACGCAACACCACCGGGCAACTCACGCCCGCCGATCTGGCGGCGATGATTGCGTACCTGCGCGCGCTGCCGTCCGTCGCGGACGAAAAGAAATAAGCGGCACTGATAACGCCGGCTCACGGCTCATAGCCTTCCCCGCGTAAGCGCAGCGTGACATAGTCGATCTTGCCGTTTCCCGTGAGCGGCAATTGATCGATTTTGACAATGTGCCGTGAAATCACAAGATCCGGCGCCTGCAATTCATGGGCGGCACGTATCAGCCGCATGCGATCCAACGCGGCGTCGGTGGTAAACAAGACTGTGCCTTCACCGTAGCCGGCCTCCTGCCTTAACGTGGCCGCGTGGTGATGATGAGGCGACGCGTGGGTGGCGATGCGCTCGATCAGATCAAGCGACACCATTTCGCCGGCGATTTTGGCAAAACGGCGCGTGCGTCCGATGATGGCGACGAACTCGTCATCGTCGATGTTCACCACGTCGCCGGTCGAATACCATCCTTCACCGCACTCGGAGCGCGGCGGCTGTATGACGCCCGGGCTTTCAACATGCAAATAGCCTGTCATCAAGTTGGGACTGCGCACGTGTAACACGCCGCCGCTCACCAACCCCGGCACCGGCATCAGCCGACTTTCGACACCCGGCAACAGGCGCCCTACGCTGCGTCTGAGCGATCATCGCCTCATGCATCACGAGGTGTTGCTGCGCATCCGCGACGACAAAGGCATTTATGTCGCCCCGGGCAACTTCATCGACATCGCCGAGACGCTGGGAGTTATTCAGGAAATCGACCTGCGCGTGGTGAAGAAAATACTCGATTACATCGAGGGCAATGGACTTGCCGGCAGGAAAGTGCGCTACTTCGTCAACCTGTCGAGAGAGTATCGATATTGAATCAGGACTGGGCGGATCGCTGCATGAAACTGCTCGCCTCCAGCCGCGCGAGCCCCAGTCAACTGGTTTTTGAAATCACCGAAACCGCGGCCCTGTCGGAAATCGATGTCACGCTGCGATTCATCCGCCGACTCAGGGAAATGGGATGCCGCTTCGCACTGGACGATTTCGGCGCGGGATTCAGCTCATTTTATTGCCTGAAACAGTTCGACGTGGATTACCTGAAAATAGACGGCAGCTTCGTGCGCGATCTTGCCAACGACAGCGGTAGCCGGCTGTTCGTCAAGGCGCTAAATGACGTGGCGCAGGGTTTGAACAAGCAGGTCATCGCGGAATGGGTCGAGGAACCGGCGGTTCGCGATCTGCTGATGCAAATGGGCACGCAGTACGGCCAGGGATTTTTGTTCCAGAAACCGCAACTACTAACCGCAGGCCGCCGTGCGGAGGCGCGTGCGCCGCGCATCTCCAACACGGGCGTGTCGTGAAACGGTCAGGCACGATCTCACCCTCACCACTCTCCGCGTAAAATCTTCTCCGCCCACAGCAGGCCGGTAACGGCCTTGGCTTCGGTGATCCGGCCATCGCGCACCCACGCCAGCGCCTCGGCCACCGGCACGTGCAGCACCTCGAGAAACTCACCGTCGTCCGGCGCGCTGCCGATTTGCTTCAGCCCCTGGGCATGATAAAGCTCGATGCGTTCATTGGCATAACCGATGCACGGATGCAGCGTGGTGAGGTGCTGCCATTCGGCGGCTTCGTATCCGCATTCTTCGATAAATTCACGCTTGGCGGTTTGCAACGGGTCTTCGCCCGGATCGATTTTCCCCGCGGGCAGTTCGATAAAATATCGATCCAGCGGATACCGGTACTGCCGCACCAGCACGATCCTGTCGTCGGGCATGGCCAGTATCATCGCGGCGCCAGGATGCGTGACGTACTCACGCGTGGATAGCCGGCCATTGGCCAGCCGCACGGTATCCGATTTCAGGTGCAGCAGTCGCCCTTCGTAGACGGTACGGCTATCGACGCGTTGCTCGCGCGTGTCCTCGGGAGGCTTTGCGCTCACGGCATTTCTGCCTTACAAGGACGCCAATATCGAATTCGCGCACAACGTCATCAACGGCTGTGGGAACAGGCCGAAAGCGAGCACCGCCAGGCCGTTGATCGACATTAGCAAGCGCGCATCGGCGCGCGGCGCAACCGGTGCTTCGTCGACCGGCGCATCGAAATACATCAGCTTGACGATACGCAGGTAATAGAACGCGCCGATCAGCGAAAACAGCACGGCAATCACCGCCAGCCATAGATGCCCTGCCTCGACGATAGCCTGCAATACCGCGAACTTGGCGTAAAAGCCCACCGTCGGCGGCACACCCGCCAACGAGAACATCAGGAGCAGCATCACAAACGCATGCCAGGGACTGCGCTGATTCAACCCCTTGAAATCATCCAGATTGTCGGCCTCGAAGCCTTTGCGCGACAACAGCAGGATCATGCCGAACGCGCCCAGGCTCATCAGCACATACACCACCACGTAGAACATGCTCGAGACGTAGCCGTTCAACCCGCCGGCGAGTATGCCGATCAGCAGGAAGCCCATGTGCGAAATCGTCGAATAGGCCAGCATGCGTTTCAGATTGGTTTGCGCGATGGCCGTGATATTGCCGACGATCAGCGACAGCACCGCCATCACCGCCAGCATTTGCTGCCAATGCACCTGAATTTCGCCGGCACCGAGCGCCTGCACCAGCAGGCGGATCAAGAACGCAAACGCGGCGAGTTTGGGCACGGAGCCGATAAACAGTGTCACCGCCGTCGGCGCGCCGTGATACACGTCGGGCAGCCACATGTGAAACGGCACCGCGCCGAGCTTGAAGCCGATGCCCGCGGCCAGAAATACCAGGCCGAACACCAGCACCAGGTTCTTCGCGCCGTCCTCGGCGATCACCGTGGCGATACGCGTGATTTCCAGCGAACCGGTAGCGCCGTAGATCATCGACATGCCGTAGAGCAACATGCCCGAGGCCAGCGCGCCCAGCACGAAATACTTCATCGCCGCCTCGGTGGCGGTGGCGGAATCACGCTGTAGCGCCACCATGGCATACAACGAGAGACTCAACAGCTCCAGCCCCAGATACAGGGTCAGCAGATGGTTGGCCGAGATCATCACCATCATGCCCAGCGTGGCGAACAGGATCAGTGCAAAAAACTCGCCGCGAAACATGCCGCGCACGGAAATGTAATCCCGCGAATACACCAGGATCGCCATCACGCCGAAATAAGTGAGAAGCTTCAGCACGTCGGACATCATGTCGCCGACGAACATGCCGCTGAAGGTATGCACCGGCTCGCCGGTGCTCATGTAGGCGGCGGTCAGCCACGTCACCACCGCGCAGCCCGCCAGTGTCAGTTGCGTCAGCATGTAGGTAATGCCGCGATGCTCGTCGCTGACAAACAGATCCGCGATCAGGATCACGCACGCCATCACCAGCAAAAAAATCTCGGGATACGCGGGCCAGAGGGGTTGTATGTATTGCATTATTGCACCGGCAGCTTGCTGTGCGAGACGTGAGACAGCAGGTCGCTCACGGACGTATGCATCAGGTTCGCAAACGGATCGGGCCACACGCCCATGACCAGCACGGCGACCGCCAACAGACCGAGCACGAGAAATTCACGCAGGTTAATGTCCTTCAATTCCGCCACGTGTTTGTTGGCCACCGCGCCGAACACCACGCGTTTGTACATCCACAGCGTGTAGGCCGCGCCGAAAATCAGCGTGGTGCCCGCCGCAAACGCGTACCAGAAATTCGCCTGCATCGCGCCCATGATGACGGTGAATTCTCCGACAAACCCGCTGGTGCCGGGCAGTCCTGCGTTGGCCATCGAGAACAGCATGAAAAATGCGGCAAACACGGGCATGGTATTCACCACGCCGCCGTAATCGCCGATCTGCCGCGAGTGCATGCGGTCGTAGAGCACGCCCACGCACAGGAACAACGCGCCGGAAATGAAGCCGTGCGAGATCATCTGAATCACCGCGCCTTCGATGCCCTGTACGTTAAAGATGAACAGGCCAAGCGTGACAAACCCCATGTGCGAAATCGACGAATAGGCAATGAGCTTTTTCATGTCGGTTTGCACCAGCGCCACCAGCCCGATATACACCACCGCCACCAGCGACAAAAAGATCATGAATCCGGCCAGCGCATGACTCGCATCGGGCACGATCGGCAGCGACAGCCGCAGGAAGCCGTAACCGCCGAGTTTCAGCATGATCGCCGCCAGCACCACCGAACCGCCGGTGGGCGCCTCGACGTGCGCATCGGGCAGCCAGGTATGCACCGGCCACATCGGCACTTTTACCGCGAACGCCATGAAGAAGGCGAAGAAGATCAGCGTCTGCGCGCCGATGGTTAGCGGCGTGTCGTAAAAATCCAGCAGCGAAAA
>CAWUUY010000369.1:0-37480 GCA_963924885.1 uncultured Burkholderiales bacterium
ACTCGCGCGCGCGATCGACGACGGGATCGCGGTCTACGACCCGGTGCCGGCGGGCATGATGCGGCTGGCCGGACGCGAGCGCGCGCAGTTGCTGGTGCAATCCGCCAACCGTAACCGGTTACAACGCTTTCTCGCCGCGTGGCAACAAGCGTTGACGGAAAAAAAGGCCGGCGCCGCGCGCTGGTCGATTGATGTCGATCCGCTGGAACTGTAGTCGTGCCTTTTGGCCGCCATGTTAGAATCTCTTGTTTTTAAACGATTTTTTGCTCTGGGCGCGATGGTTAGCTTTCCAGCGGCAGAGCGCCATTGGACATCATGAGCAACCCTACTTTCGCGGACGCCAAATCAGCCATGGTTGATTTGCTGACGACCGCACTGAATACGGTCGCGCCGGACGCGCGCGGCACGGTCATCACGCTGGAGCGCCCCAAACAATCTCAGCACGGCGATTTTTCCTGCAACGTGGCGATGCAGCTCGCCAAGACATTGCGTGCGAAGCCGCGCGATATCGCGCAAAAGCTGGTGGCGGCGCTGCCGGCCTCGGCGCTGCTGGAAAAAACTGATATCGCGGGAGCGGGTTTTATCAATCTGTATCTGACGCGAGCCTGCAAACAAGGTGTTGTAAATCACATTCTGGCGTCGGGGCCTGCGTTTGGCAAAAGCGTTACGGGTGCGCGGAAGAAAATCCAGATCGAGTTTGTTTCCGCCAATCCGACCGGCCCATTGCACGTCGGTCACGGGCGCGGCGCGGCGTACGGCGCGTGTCTGGCCAATGTGCTGGCCGCCATCGGACACGAGGTGACGCGCGAGTTCTACATCAATGACGCGGGCCGGCAGATGGACATACTGGCGGTGTCGGTGTGGCTGCGTTATCTGGAAGCGCGGGGCGCGGTGGTTGCGTTTCCCGCCGACGGTTATCGCGGCGATTATGTGCGCGACATCGCGCGCGTGCTGGATACCACGCACGGCGCGCGATTTCAACGGGAGTTTCCCACCACCGCGCCAACCGAGAGCGAAGATGCCGATGCGGCACTGGATGCACTGATTGCACGCGCGCGCGCGATACTTGGCGACGAATGGAAGGCGCTGCATGGTCACGCGCTGGCCGGCATGCTCGCGGATCAACGCGATGACCTGGGGCATTTCGGTGTGACGTACGATCGCTGGTTTTCCGAGCAGTCGCTGTTCGACAGCGGCGCGGTGGCACGCGCGATGGAAACACTGCAACGCAACGGCCACCTGTATGAAAAAGACGGCGCGCGCTGGTTTCGCTCCACCAACTTTGGCGATGAAAAAGACCGCGTGGTGTGCCGCGAGAACGGCCAGTTCACCTATTTCGCCTCGGACATCGCCTATCACCTAGACAAGATCGAGCGCGGCTACGATCAGTTGATCGATGTATGGGGCGCCGATCATCACGGCTACATTGCGCGCGTCAAGGGCGCGCTCACCGCGCTGGGCGCGGATGCAGAGAAGCTCACCGTAACCTTGGTGCAGTTCGCCGTACTGTTCCGCGGCGGCGAAAAAATCGCCATGGGCAAGCGTTCCGGCGATTTTGTCACGCTGCGCGAATTGCGCGAGGAAGTGGGCAACGACGCGACGCGCTTTTTTTACGTGCTGCGCAAAAGCGATCAGCATCTCGATTTTGATCTCGATCTGGCGAAATCACGCACCAACGAAAATCCGGTGTTTTACATTCAGTACGCCCATGCGCGTGTTTGCAGCGTCTACGCGCAGTGCAACGCCGATGCGGCCAGCGTCGCGGGCGCCGACCCGGCGCCGCTGGAGTCGGAAGCTGAACTGGCGTTGTTGCAAAAACTTGCGGAGTATCCGGAGATCGTGGAAAGCGCGGCGCGCGAATTGTCGCCGCACCTGATCGCGTTTTATCTCAAGGATCTGGCCGCGCTGTTCCACAGTTATTACAACAGCACGCGTTTTCTGGTGGATGAGTTGGCGGTGCGCCATGCGCGTCTGGCGCTGGCGGGCGCGGTACGGCAAGTGCTAGTCAATGGCCTGGCGCTGCTGGGTGTCTCTGCGCCGGAAAAAATGTAAGATACGGTCATGTCCAAGGATTACAAACAACGCCCGAAAAAACGCGGCGACAACCCCGGCGGCTCGACCTTTGTCGGCATCCTGATCGGCCT
This sequence comes from uncultured Burkholderiales bacterium, assembly GCA_963924885.1. Lineage (GTDB taxonomy): Bacteria > Pseudomonadota > Gammaproteobacteria > Burkholderiales > SG8-41 > UBA5216. Next base: position 2,145 of record CAWUUY010000369.1, read on the forward strand.
GGTGCTGGGCCTGTCGATCTCGCTGGGCGTGGCGTGGTACATCAACAAGATGCCCAATCCGTTCAAGGAAAAAGCACAGCCACCGACATCGCCCAAGGGCGCGCCCGCCAAGGCCCCTGACTCGGCGGCCACCGACAAGGGCCCGCGCTTTACGTTCCCCGAGATCCTCAAAGGCGACGAGAAATCCGAGCCCAAAGGGGACAAAGCAGACAAAGGCGAAAAGACGTCAACACCCGCACCGCGTGAAGCGTTCTTCCTCCAAGCGGGTTCGTTTCAAAATGCGCCCGACGCGGACAATCTGAAGGCGCGGTTGGCGCTGGTGGGTATAGAAGCGTCGATTCAGACCACGAATTTACCCGACAAGGGTATGTGGCACCGCGTCAGGGTGGGGCCTCATACGGATGTGGAGGAACTGAATCGCATCCGCAGCATTCTCAAGCAGAACGGCGTGGATTCCGCCCTGGTCAAAGTGCGCGAGGCGGAAAAGTAGCGCGTCGCGGCAAGTTCACGCAGTTTCAGGGAGTCATTATGCGTAGTGGTGGTGTGGTCGAAGTTGCAAATCGTTGGTTGTCGCAGATACTGGTAAGTGTGCTGGCGGTGCTGACTATGGCGATGGCCAGCCTGACATCCGCGCAACTCGTACCAGGAAAAGATTATCTGGTTATCAAGCCGCCACAGCCCACGCCCGCGGGAAAGAACATCGAGGTGATTGATTTCTTTTGGTACGGCTGCGGCGGCTGCAACCAGTTGCAACCCACGCTGTACGCGTGGCTGAAACGCAAACCCGCCGATGTCACGTTTCGCCGTCAGCCCGCTGCCTTTCAGGATAACTGGGTGCAACTGGCGCGCACCTATTACGCCTTCGAAGCGCTCGACATGACCGACAAGCTGCATGGTGAAGTGTTCGACGCCATCCACAAAACCAAGGCGCTGAATCCGGCCACGCTGTCCAAAAGCCCGGATGCGCTGTTTGACTGGGTGGCGACCAAAGGCGTCAACCGGCAAAAATTCGTCGATGCCTACAAATCGTTTGGCGTGGCCAACCGCTCACAACGTACCATTGACGTTACCGCGGCGTACAACATATCCAGCACGCCCACACTGGTGATAGATGGGCAGTATCTGGTAACGCCCTCGGGCGGCTACGACGTGTTTTTCAGGAATGTGGATCAATTGATCGAGTTGGCGCGAAAAAATCGCGGAGGGAAATAAATGATGTCTAGTCTGAAACGCTTATTCCGGCTGTTCGCGGCCAGCATGACACTGGCGGCCATTGTTGCCGGAGCCGCCGGCGCGCAGACCCAGATACAAGGCCGGCCTCTCGAACAAACCTATCGTGTGATCCTGCCGCAGAAAGTCGACACCGGAGATCACATCGAGATCATCGATTTCTTTTGGTATGGATGACCCTTTTGTTATCAGTTTCTGCCCGTGCTGGCAGAATGGGAAAAAAGCAAACCGGCGGATGTCGTAGTACGCCGCATACCCGCGGTCTTGCGCGAGGGCTGGCTGGCCGATGCGCACCTTTACTACACGCTGGAACTGTTGGGAGAGGCGGATCGCCTGCATGCCCAGGTTTTCGAGAGCGTGCATAAAGGCCAGTTGCAAACCAGCAATACCGAAGCTGTTGCCGCATGGGCGGTGAAGAACGGCATCGATGCGCAAAAATGGCAGGCGGCCTATACGAATACCGAGGTTCGCGACCGTGTGGTTCATGCCATGAATCTCGCGCGCAATTACGATGTGCGCGGCACGCCCGCGGTGATCGTGGATGGCCTTTATCAAACCAGCCCCGGCATGGCGGGTAGCATGATGAGTATTCCCGCCGTGATGGATGCTCTGATCAAATTGGCGCGCGAACAGCGCAAGAAGCTCTAGTTTCTTCTTGCGCGGCAAGGGCGTGCTGTTGCCAGACAGCGAAAAACCATTGCGTGTTTTCATCACCGGCGCCAGCAGCGGCATAGGGGCCGCGTTGGCGCAACGTTATGTCGCGCGCGGCGCCGTGCTCGGTCTGGTTGCCCGGCGCGCCGAGGCGCTGGCGACCATTACATCAAAAATATCAATAAAAACATATAGTTACCTTGCCGACGTGCGCGATGCGTCACAGATGGCCAGCGCCGCGCAGGCGTTTCTGACCGACGCAGGCTGCCCCGACATCGTGATTGCCAACGCCGGCGTGAGCGTGGGCACGTTGACCGAACATGCCGAAGACGCGGAAACCTTTCGGGCGGTGCTGGAAACCAATCTGTTAGGCGCCTTGCATACCTTCCAGCCGTTTGTGCCGGCGATGAAAGCGGCGGGGCGGGGCAAGTTGGCGGGCATTGCCAGTGTCGCCGGTTATCGCGGCTTGCCCGGCGCGGGCGCTTACTCGGCATCCAAGGCCGGACTGATCGCGTATCTGGAAAGTTTGCGCATCGAATTACAGCCGGCGGGTATCCGCGTCATCACCATTTGTCCCGGCTATATCGCCACGCCCATGACCGCGCATAATCCCTACGCGATGCCGTTCATGATAAGTGTGGAAGCCGCTGCGCAAAAAATCGAACGCGTCATCGCGGCAGATAAAACCTACGCCGTGATGCCATGGCAAATGGCGATCATCGCGCGCATCATGCGCGTGCTGCCGAACGGGCTGTTTGATCGCTTCGCGCGGGGTCGTCCACGCAAACAGCGCGCCGGGATTACTCGACGGTAACGGACTTGGCGAGATTGCGCGGCTTATCCACATCGGTGCCGCGCAGCAGCGCCACGTGATACGCCAGCAGTTGCAGCGGAATCACATGCAGTATCGGCGACAGCGGCCCCGCGTGATCCATCAATGCGATGGTATGCAGCCGATCGGCCTTGGTGATGTGTGCATCACGATCGGCAAACACATAAAGCTCGCCGCCTCGCGCGCGCACTTCCTGCAAGTTGGATTTGAGTTTTTCCAGCAACTGATCGTTGGGCGCGACGGTAACCACCGGCATGCCCGCATCCACCAGCGCCAGCGGGCCGTGCTTCAACTCGCCCGCCGCGTAGGCCTCGGCGTGGATGTACGAGATTTCCTTGAGCTTAAGCGCGCCTTCCATGGCAATCGGGAAATGCACGCCGCGCCCGAGGAACAAGGCATGCTGTTTGTTCTTGAAGCGTTTGGCCCATGCCGCAACCTGCGGCTCGACCGACAGCACGGATTCCATCGCGCGCGGCAAATGCCGCAAGGCTTTCAGAAAGTCACCTTCTTGCTTTGCGCTCAAGCGCTTACGCTGTTTCGCAAGCACCAGCGTGAGCACGAACAGCGCGGCCAACTGCGTGGTGAATGCCTTGGTGGACGCCACGCCGATTTCCGGCCCGGCACGGGTAAGGAAACGCAACTTTGATTGGCGGATCAGCGCGGATTCCGGCACATTGCAGATGGTCAGCGTGTCCTTTAACCCCAGCGCTTGCGCGTGCTTTAACGCGGCCAGCGTGTCGGCGGTTTCACCGGATTGCGAGATGGTGATGACCAGCGTTTTCGGAGTGGCCACCGGGTCGCGGTAACGATATTCGCTGGCGATTTCGACCGTGGTGGGGATGCCGGCGATGGATTCCAGCCAATAGCGTGCGACCATTCCGGCGTGGTAGCTGGTACCACAAGCCAGTATCAGTATATTATTGTTTTTATTGAATATTTTGTCGGCGCCAGTACCAAACAAATTAGGCTGAAGTAAGCGGGCACTCATCACCATTTCGAGCGTATTGGCGATGGCGCCCGGCTGCTCGAAAATCTCTTTTTGCATGTAGTGCTGGTAGCGCCCGAGGTCCGCGGCGTCGGCGCTCAGTTTGCTGCGCGTGATCGAACGGCGCGCGGTTTTGCCGTTGGCGTCACGGATCGAGACGCCATCGGGGCGAACCTCCACCACGTCGCCTTCTTCGAGGTAGACCATGTCGCGGGTGCGCGCGAGCAGCGCGCTCGCATCGGAGGCCAGAAAATTTTCGTTTTTGCCACGACCTACCAACAGCGGCGAACCCTTGCGCGCCCCCACCACCACGTGCGGCTCGCGATTAGAAATAAAACCCACGGCGTAAGCCCCTTCCCACGCGCGGCTGGCTTTTTGCACGGCATCGAAAAGCGACAAGCCCGTGGCCACCAGCGAATGCACATGATGCACCATCACCTCGCTGTCGGTTTCCGAGGTAAAGCGGTAGCCCTTGGCTTTTATGCGCGCACGCAACGCCTCGTGATTTTCGACGATGCCGTTATGCACGATGCCGATTTCAAGGCCGTTGCGTTGCGAGAAATGCGGATGGGCGTTGGCTTCGGACGGCACGCCGTGCGTGGCCCAGCGCGTGTGCGCAAGGCCGGTGGTAGCGGTCACGCGGATTTTGCGCGCCAGTTGTTCCAAGTGCGCCACGCGTCCCGTGGAGCGCAGGCGGGAGAGTTTGCCGTCCGCAACGAAGGCAATACCCGTGGAGTCGTAGCCGCGGTATTCGAGCTTGAGGATGCCGCCGATCAACAGATCAATGATATTGCGTGATGACGCCGCGCCGACGATGCCGCACATATTATCTTTTGTCCTTTTTCACCGGGCGCTTCCAGCCTTGAATGGAAACCTGCTTAGCTCGCGAAATCGCCAGGTCGCCCGCCGCGACATCCTTGGTAATGGTGGCGCCCGCGCCGATGGTGGCGCCTCGATGCACGGTCACCGGTGCAACGAGTTGCGTATCGGAGCCGATGAACACGTCATCCTCGATCACCGTGCGGTGCTTGTTGGCGCCATCGTAGTTGCAGGTGATCGTGCCGGCGCCCACGTTGACGTTGCGCCCGACGCTGGTGTCGCCGATATAGGCCAGATGATTTGCCTTGGAGCCATGGCCGATGTCGCTGGCCTTGACCTCGACAAAGTTGCCGATATGCACCTCGTCAGCCAGCTTCGCGCCGGGGCGCAGCCGCGCATAGGGGCCGATACGGCAGTTGGCGCCGATGGTGGCGTCGACCAGATGCGAGTACGGCTCGACACGCGTGCCCGCCTGAATTTGCACGTTTTGCAGCACACAGTGCGCGCCGATCGCCACGTCGTCGGCAAGAGTGACTTTGCCTTCGAAAATGCAGCCGATGTCGATACTCACATCGCCCCCGCAAGTCAGATCGCCGCGCACATCGATACGTGCCGGGTCGGCAAGGGTGACACCTTGTTCGAGCAGACGCTGCGCGGTTTGTTGTTGCACGTGGCGTTCAAGCTGCGCGAGTTGGGTTTTACTGTTGACTCCCAGTGTTTCCCATGCGTCCGCCGCCGGGATGCCGCTCACCGCCACCCGGTCGGCCAGCGCCAGCGGCACGATGTCGGTCAGGTAGTACTCTTTTTGCGCATTCTGCGGTTTCAACTTGCCGAGCCATACGGCCAGCCTCGCGGTGGGCAACGCCATGATGCCCGTGTTCACTTCACGGATTTTCTGTTGCGCGGCGCTGGCGTCTTTTTCTTCGACGATGGCGCGCACTTGTTTGCTCTTGCGCACGATGCGGCCATAACCCGTGGGGTCGTCGAGCAATGCAGTGAGTATGCGCACACCTTTGCCAGCGATCAACCCGCGCAGCGTTTCGGAGTTTATCAGCGGCACGTCACCAAAAAGCACCAGGGTGGTTTCGGCCTGGCTTAACAACGGCACGGCTTGTTGCAACGCGTGGCCGGTCCCTTTTTGTTCGGCTTGCAGCGCGAAGGCCACATCCGGGGCGGCAACGGCGTCGCGCACGGCATCGCCGCCATGCCCATAAACCACCACGATTTTTTTCGGCGACAGCGCGCGCGCGGCGGTCAGCACATACGCGAGCAGCGGCTTGTCGGCGAGTGGATGCAGCACTTTCGGCAGACGCGAAAACATGCGCTTGCCTTGCCCCGCCGCGAGTATGACCACGTTCAATTTCATCGCGAAATTATCTCATAGCCACTGTGTAACGGTTCGTCATATAGAATGCAAGCGCTTGTTTTTGCGTGGCATTGATATGCAGCCCGGCCTTGGTACGGCGCCACAGAATGTCATCTGCGGTGCGCGCCCATTCATGCCGCACGAAGTAATCGACTTCGCGCGCATACAGTGTGCCGCCGAAGTCCTCGCCCAGATCCGCAATGTTTTTTGCGTCGGTCAGCACGTCGCGGGCAGCCGCGCCATGCCTGCGCGCGAGGGTTTGCAACAGCGTGCCGGGCAGCGCGGGGTAATCCCGTTGCAACATCTGCATGAAGGCTTCGAGCGTTGCAACACCCAATTCGCCGCCGGGCAACAGGGCTTGCTCGGTCCAGGGGGCTTTCATTCGGGGAAACCAGTCGGCGAGTTTTTCGAGTGCATGCTCGGCGAGCCTGCGGTAGGTCGTGATTTTTCCGCCGAAGACGGAAAGGACGGGCGCGGTGTCGGCATCACCGTCCACTCGCAAGGTGTAGTCGCGAGTGATTTTGGATACGTTTTTTGCGCCGTCGTCGAACAGCGGGCGGATGCCGCAGTAGCTCCACACGACATCGGCGGCTGTGGTTGCGCGCGAAAAATATCGATTCGTGGCGCGGCACAGGTAGTCAATTTCTTCAGCGCTGGCCATACAGGCTTCGGGGTCGCCGGTATGTTCAACATCGGTGGTGCCAATGATCGTATAGCGGCCTTCATACGGATACACAAAAACCACGCGCCGGTCGTCGTTTTGCAGAATGAAAGCGTGTTCCCCTTCGTAAAGACGCGGGACGACGATGTGACTACCCTTGACCAGCTTGAGTCCAAAGGGTGTCGCTAAGTGTATGTTTTTATCGATAAATTGTTTTGCCCATGGGCCTGTGACATTGGCCAGCGCGCGCGCGTTGAATTCGATGGGGGCGGCATTTTCCGGCTGCAAGATCACGCGCCACAGCGCGCCGTCGCGGCGTGCGGATACGAAGGGGGTGCGCGTCAATATCGTCGCGCCGAGAGCAACGGCGGCGCGCGCGTTGGCGATCACCAGCCGCGCATCGTCCACCCAGCAGTCGGAATAGATAAATCCTTTGGTCAAACCGGGCTTGAGGCCGTGGTTAAACGGCGCGGCGCCGAGATCCAGCCCGTGCGAGCCGGGCAGGGTGTCGCGGCGCGCGAGGTAGTCATATAGAAACAATCCCGCGCGGATCATCCACGCCGGTCGCAGTGCCGGCACGTGCGGCATGACAAAGCGCATCGGATGCACGATATGCGGCGCGGCGCGCAGCAGTATCTCGCGCTCGGCGAGCGATTCTCGCACCAGACGAAATTCATACTGTTCGAGATAACGCAGGCCGCCATGCACCAGCTTGCTGCTGGCCGACGAGGTGTGTTGCGCGAGATCGTGTTGTTCGGCGAGCAACACTTTCAATCCGCGTCCAGCGGCGTCGCGCGCGATACCCGCGCCGTTGATGCCGCCGCCGACGACTAACAGATCTACCTTGGGTAGACTTTCCATGAGCGATAGTATGGCGCGGGATTTTCACGCACGCAAAAGAAAAGGGGCGGTTTCTGGCCGCCCCCTGTTTCGCGTCTTACCGAAAGGTTAGCGTTTCTTGCGCAGTTTCTGGATGGCGGCAAGCTGGGCCGCCAGCATGGCGAATTCGGCTTCGACCGTGGCGATTTCCTGCTTGCTTTGCGCGGTTTTGCGCGCTTCTTCGGCTTGCTTCAAGGCCTCGGTGGCTTTGGCCTCGTCCAGGTCTTTGCCGCGAATCGCGGTATCGGCAAGCACGGTCACCAGCTTGGGCTGCACTTCCAGCACCCCGCCGGCGACAAACACAAACTCTTCCTCGGCCTGGCCCGGTACCTTGATACGCACCGCGCCGGCCTTGATGCGCGTGATCAGCGGCGTGTGGCGCGGATAAATGCCGAGCTCGCCCGCTTCGCCGGGCAACACGACGAACTCCGCCTCGCCAGAGTAAATTTGCTCTTCGGCGCTGACGACGTCTACGTGCAGGGTGTGTACAGCTTCGGCCATGATTTATTTTGTTTTGTTTCGTTGTCCAACACTTGGTTCTTCGCTCAGTTCATTGTCTTGGCTTTTTCAAACGCTTCTTCGATGCCGCCAACCATGTAGAACGCCTGCTCCGGCAGCGCATCGCATTCGCCGTTGACGATCATTTTGAAGCCTTTGATCGTATCTTTGAGCGACACGTATTTGCCCGGCGAGCCGGTGAACACTTCGGCCACGCTGAATGGCTGTGACAGGAAGCGCTGGATTTTCCGTGCGCGCGACACCGCGAGTTTGTCTTCGGGCGACAGTTCGTCCATGCCCAGAATTGCGATAATGTCGCGCAGTTCTTTGTAGCGTTGCAGGGTCGCTTGCACGCCGCGCGCGGTGTTGTAGTGTTCTTCGCCGACGATGTGCGGATCAAGCTGACGGCTGCTGGAATCCAGCGGATCGACCGCCGGGTAAATACCCAGCGAAGCGATATCGCGCGACAGCACCACGGTCGAATCCAGGTGGCCGAAGGTGGTGGCGGGCGAGGGGTCGGTCAAATCGTCGGCAGGTACGTACACCGCTTGAATCGAGGTGATCGAACCGACTTTGGTGGAGGTAATGCGCTCTTGCAGACGACCCATTTCTTCGGCCAGTGTCGGCTGATAACCCACCGCCGACGGCATACGGCCGAGCAGCGCGGATACTTCGGTACCGGCCAGGGTGTAACGATAAATATTGTCAACAAAGAACAGCACGTCGCGGCCTTCATCGCGGAACGCTTCGGCCATGGTCAGACCAGTCAACGCCACGCGCAGGCGGTTGCCGGGCGGCTCGTTCATCTGGCCGTAGACCATCGCCACTTTGGATTTGGACAGGTCTTTGGCATCCACCACGCCGGCGTCTATCATCTCGTGATAGAAGTCGTTGCCTTCACGGGTGCGTTCGCCTACGCCGGCAAACACCGACAAACCGGAATGCGCCTTGGCGATGTTGTTGATGAGCTCCATCATGTTCACGGTTTTGCCCACGCCCGCACCGCCGAACAAGCCGACTTTACCGCCCTTGGCGAACGGGCAAACCAGGTCAATCACCTTGATGCCGGTTTCGAGCAAGTCGGTTGAAGGCGCCAGGTCTTCGAATGACGGCGCCTTGCGATGGATGGACATGGTTTTTTGCGCATCGACCACGCCACGCTCATCGATCGGGCGACCGAGCACGTCCATGATGCGCCCGAGGGTGCCGGGGCCTACGGGCACCATGATCGGGCCGCCGCTGTTAGTGACCATCATGCCGCGGCGCAGACCGTCGGAAGAACCCAGCGCGATGGTGCGCACGATGCCGTCGCCCAATTGCTGCTGCACTTCGAGCGTCAGCTCGCTGCCGTCCATTTTGAGCGCGTCATAAATATGCGGCATTTCGTTACGCGAGAACTCCACGTCGATCACCGCGCCGATACATTGAACGATTTTTCCTTGGGCCATGTTGGTTCCTAACTCAATTCTGATTCGGTTCTATTTCGACTAGACCGCTGCCGCGCCGGCAACGATTTCGGACAATTCCTTGGTAATACTCGCCTGCCGCGTTTTGTTGTAGATCAGCGTCAGTTCGTCAATCACCGTCGCGGCGTTGTCGGAGGCGGCCTTCATCGCCACCATGCGCGCCGACTGCTCTGACGCCATGTTCTCGGCCACCGCCTGAAAAATCAGTGCTTCGATGTAGCGTGTGAGCACTTGCTCCAGCACCACTTTCGCATCGGGTTCGTATATGTAGTCCCACGTGCCTTCCGGTGCGCCTAGCGCTTCGCCGGAGAGCGGCAGTAATTGCTCCATCGTCGGCTCTTGCTTCATGGTGTTGATGAAGCGGGTATTGAAGATCATCACGCGGTCGAAGCGATCGGCGATGTAGCCGTCGAGCATGATTTTAACCGCGCCGATCAGCTTGTCCATCTGCGGCCGGTCACCCATGCCTGTGACCTGCGACACGATGTTCGCGCCCAAGCGCTGCATAAAACCCAAGCCCTTGTTGCCGAGGGTGCAAACTTCGATTTCTTCGCCCTGCGACTCCCATTCCTTCATCTTGTTCATCGCCAGACGCAGGATGTTGGTGTTCAAGCCGCCGCACAAGCCTTTGTCGGTGGTGATGACAATGATGCCGATACGCGGCACCGAATCACGATCCACCAGAAACGGATGCCGGTATTCCGGGTTCGCGTGGCTGATGTGCGCGGCGACGTTACGGATTTTCTCCGCGTACGGGCGCGCAAGTCGCATGCGCTCCTGCGCCTTGCGCATCTTGGAGGCCGCGACCATTTCCATAGCCTTGGTGATCTTGCGCGTGTTTTGCACGCTCTTGATCTTGGTGCGAATTTCCTTGGAGCCTGGCATTATCTAAGTATTTGTTTTTAAACAGTATTTATACGAGAACTAGTACGCGCCGTTGGCCTTCCAGTCCTTGACCGCTTCGTTCAGCTTGGCTTCGTCGTCCTTGGTCAGATCCTTGGTGTCTTCAATGCGCTGCACCAGTTCACCGAACTTGCTCTTGATGTAGTCGCGCATCGAACGCTCGGCGGCCAGCGCCTTTTTCACGTCGATATCGTCGAAGTAGCCGCCGCTCACCGCGAACAGCGTGAGCGACATTTCCCACACTTGCAGCGGTTCGTACTGCGGCTGCTTCATCAATTCAGTCACCATGCGACCACGCTCCAACTGCTTGCGCGTGGTTTCGTCGAGGTCGGAGGCGAACTGCGCAAACGCCGCCAACTCGCGATACTGCGCCAGCGCCAGACGCACGCCGCCGCCGAGTTTCTTTACGATTTTAGTCTGTGCCGCGCCGCCGACGCGCGACACCGAAATACCTGCGTTAATCGCGGGACGAATACCAGCATTGAACAAGTCGGTTTCCAGAAAGATCTGGCCGTCGGTAATCGAAATCACGTTGGTCGGCACGAAGGCGGTTACGTCGCCGGCCTGGGTTTCGATCACCGGCAACGCGGTCAGAGAACCGGTTTTGCCTTTGACCGCGCCCTTGGTGAATTTCTCGACGTATTCTTCGTTCACGCGCGCGGCACGCTCGAGCAGACGCGAGTGCAAATAAAACACGTCGCCGGGATAGGCTTCGCGGCCCGGCGGACGACGCAGCAGCAGCGACACTTGACGATAGGCCCAGGCTTGCTTGGTCAAATCATCATAAATAATCAATGCGTCCTGACCGCGGTCACGGAAGTATTCGCCCATAGTGCAGCCGGAGTAGGGCGCGATGAACTGCATCGCGGCGGACTCGGACGCCGTGGCGGCAACCACGATGGTGTAGGCCATCGCGCCGTGTTCTTCGAGCTTGCGAATCACGTTTTTGATCGACGAGGCTTTCTGGCCGATCGCAACATAAATGCAAATCAGGTCTTTGCCCTTTTGATTGATAATGGCGTCAATCGCCACTGCGGTCTTCCCGGTCTGACGATCGCCAATAATCAACTCGCGCTGACCGCGGCCCACCGGCACCATCGCATCAATCGACTTCAAGCCAGTTTGCACCGGCTGCGACACGGATTTGCGCTCGATCACGCCCGGCGCGACTTTTTCGATCACATCGGTCATCTTGGCATTGACCGGGCCTTTGCCGTCAATCGGCTGACCCAGCGAATTCACCACGCGACCGATCAGCTCCGGCCCGACCGGCACTTCAAGAATGCGGCCCGTGGTCTTGACGGTGTCGCCTTCGGAAATGTGTTCGTATTCACCCAGAATCACCGAGCCGACGGAGTCGCGCTCAAGGTTCAGCGCGAGGCCGAAGGTGTTTTTCGGGAACTCCAGCATCTCGCCCTGCATCACGTCCGCCAGGCCATGAATGCGGCAGATCCCGTCGGTCACCGAGATCACGGTACCCTGGGTGCGCGATTCGGTGGTGCCGGCAAGGTTCTGGATGCGGCTCTTGATGAGTTCGCTGATTTCGGATGGGTTGAGTTGCATGGTAATTGCTCCTGATACTACTTAATGAGTCAGTGCGGCGGCCATGGCGTCCAGCTTGCCACGCACGGTTGCATCAATAACTTTGTCGCCAATCACGATTTTCACGCCGCCAATCAGCGACGCGTCGGTTTCGACTTGCGCGGTGACCTTGCGCCGGTATTTGGCCTCGAGTTGGGCGACGAGTTGCTTCACTTGATCGTCGTTCATTTTCATCGCGGAAACAATTTTGGCTTCCAGCACGCCTTCTTTGTCGCGTTTGAGCGCCTCGTAGTGCGCGCGGATCAGCGGCATCAGATCCAGCCGGTTGTTCTGCGCCAGCACTTGCACGAAGTTACGCGCGTCGCCGGAGAGCTTGTCGCCGACGACGCCCAGCACCAGGCCTTCGAGTTGCTGCGCGCTGACCTTGGGATCGCTGATGCAGGCCTGCACGCGCGCGTCCGCCACCACGCCGTCGATATTGGCGAGCGCGTCGGACCAGTTGACGAGCGCATTGCCCTCGCTGGCGAGCTTGAACACGGCTTCAGCGTAGGGGCGGGCGACGGTGACGGGTTCAGCCATATTTTTTTCGCGTTACCGTTGCCGACTTAAAGCTGCTTCTGCACGTCGGACAAAATGTCCGCATGCGCCTTGGCGTCGACTTCGCGCTTGAGGATTTTTTCCGCACCCGCAACCGCCAGTGTGGCGACTTGCGTGCGCAGCGTTTCCTTGGCGCGCGAGACTTCCTGCTCGATCTCGGACTTGGCGGCGGCTTTTTCACGATCACCTTCGGCCTTGGCCGAGAGTTTCGCTTCTTCGATCATCTGGCTAACGCGCTTTTCAGCCTGCCCGACGATTTCAGTCGCGCGGGCGCGTGCCTGCGCGATGGCCTCGTCCGCCTGTTTGGAAGCGCTGTCGAGCGACTTCTTGCCTTCTTCAGCGGCGGCCAAACCATCGGCGATTTGCTTCTGGCGCGCTTCGATGGCCTTGATCATGGGCGGCCACACGAACTTCGCACAGAAAAATACAAAGACGAAGAACGTGACCGCCTGAGCGACCAGCGTGACGTTTAGGTTCATAGGCTTCCCCTGCGGGAATGGTTGTTACGTAGAGAGAGCGGAAACTATTTCAGACTGGCGAGCAGCGGGTTGCCGGTGGCAAACCACAACGCGAGACCCACGCCGATAATGAATGACGCGTCGATCAGGCCCAGCAGCAGGAACACTTTGGCTTGCAGTTGCGGCATCAATTCGGGCTGACGCGCGGCGCCTTCCAGAAAGCGGCTGCACATAATACCCACGCCGATACACGCGCCGGCAGCGCCCAGTCCGATCATCAGACCGATACCGACACCGGTATACGCCTGCACCAACGCGATAAATTGCATTTTTTCCATCACTCTCTCCTTTATATAAATACCAATAAAAACAAATAGTTACGATTTTGTGGACTGCTGTAGATCCGCTTAATGACTCTCGTGTGCCATCGCCATGTACACAATGGTCAGCATCATGAATATGTAGGCTTGCAGCGCCACGATCAGAATGTGAAAAATAGCCCAGCCCAGCGCCAGCACGCCGCCGGCCACGGAGCCGACCAAGCCGGTCGCGGCCCACATCCACAGCAGCATAAAAATGATTTCGCCCGCGTAGATGTTGCCGTAAAGCCGCAGCGAGTGCGACAAGGGCTTGGAAATGTACTCGACGAGGTTGAACAGGAAATTCAGCGGCATCAACAAAATGTGGCTGCCGAAGGGCGTACAGAACAACTCGTGAGTCCAGCCGCCGATGCCCTTGATTTTGAGGTTGTAGAAAATCATCAAAACAAAGACCGACAGCGCCAGAGCGAAGGTGGTGTTCACATCCGAGGTCGGCACCGGTTTCCAGTACGCCTGGCCCAGTCCGTGTTCGGTCACCTTGGCGGCGATATCGACGGGAATAAAATCCATCGCGTTCATCAACAGCACCCACACGAACACCGTCAGCGCCAACGGCGCGACAAAAGCGCGGTTGCCGTGGAAAATGCCTTTGACCTGATCGTCGACAAAATCAAACAACATTTCGACAAATGCCTGACGCTTGTTCGGCACGCCGGCGGTTGCGCCGCGCACGACCCACCACAAAAACCCGAAACCCACGACGCCGAGCATTAGCGCGGTGGCGAAGGTATCCACATGCAGCGTCCAGAACGCATGTTCGCCGAACGAAACCGTGCGGTTGGTCAGGTGGTGACCGATGTAACTGGTCGGGGAGAGTTCTTGTCCTGCGGCGGCCATCGTGCTGTCTCGCTGATTGGTTCGACTGCTTCTATTCTTCTTTAACCAGGATCGCCGCACGGAAAACCAGCACCGAAACGACGAACGACAAAAACAAAACCGGGTGTATCACATCTTTATAGGATGTCAGCACCGTGCCAAGTAACACCACGATCAGCAGGACTCTTACTGATTCCGCCCTGTAAAGCGTGCGCAGGGTTTGCCCTGCTGTTCTAATGCCGCGGCCCGAAACCAGCAGGGCGTAGGCCAAATCCGCGATCTGGTTGGCTGCGCCGCCCAACACCGCGGATAGTGCGCCGTGCCATCCGCCCCAAAGGCCGGCGCCCAGCGCAATTACGACGGTGGCGACAAGCTGCCAGCGCAACACCGTGCGTATCGGCTTGCTGGTGATGCGCTTTAGCACTTGAAACCGCACTTGGATACGCGCCCCAGCAAACTCAATGATTGTAATTGTTTTTGTGGCAACGGGTCAACTTTGCTGCTCCGCAATGGTTACTCGCTGGCCACTTAGCGCCTGAGCTTTTCGATCAAGGCGTCGAGCTGATCGAGGCTGCCGTATTCCACGATCAGCGCGCCGCGACCTTTACCCTTTTGCTTGATCTGCACGTGCGTGCCGAGCTTTTGCGCCAACTCTTCCTGCAAGCGCGCGACATCGCGATCCACCGTGCGCGGTAAACGCGGCTTGGGACGGGACACCAGTTCGCCCACGCGTTTTTCCACGTCGCGCACGGTCAAACCCTTGGCGGCAATCTCGTTGGCCAACTCCACCTGGCGCAGCGCCGGCAGCGTGAGCAAGGCGCGGGCATGGCCCATATCCAGCTTGCCTTGCGCCAGCAGAACACGCACGGGCGGCGCCAACTCTAGCAAGCGCAACAAATTGGTAATCGCGGTGCGCGAGCGTCCCAGCGCATCCGCCGCCACCTGGTGGGTCATGCCAAATTCGTTGATCAGGCGTTGAATGCCGGCGGCCTGCTCCAATGGGTTTAGGTCTTCGCGCTGGATGTTTTCGATCAGCGCCACGGCGAGCGCCTGCGTGTCGGGTATATCGCGGATTACCACCGGCACGGTTTGCAAACCCGCTATGCGCGAGGCGCGCCAGCGGCGCTCCCCCGCGATGATTTCGTATTGGCCGTCCGCCACGGGACGCACCAGGATCGGCTGTATCACGCCCTGCGTTTTGATCGATTCGGCGAGTTCTTTCAGCGCCTCCTGATCCATGTAGGTGCGCGGCTGATACTTGCCGGGTTGCAATTGATCGACCGCCAGCTCACGCGGCGCGTCACTGGCCGTAGCCACCGGTTTTGCCGGGGCTGGTTCGTCACCACCAAGCAGCGCGTCGAGGCCGCGCCCCAATCCTTTGAGTTTTGCCATGGTCTATCTACGGTGCGGCGGCGGATTGCCGGTTAAGCATTTCACCGGCCAGCGCGATATAGGCCTGAGCGCCCTTGGAGGCGAGATCAAAATGCATGACCGGCAAGCCATGGCTAGGCGCTTCGGCAAGACGGATGTTGCGCGGGATAACCGTGCGATAGACCTTATCGCCGAAGTGATCGAGCAGTTGTTGCGACACCTGCTGTGCCAATGTATTGCGCGGGTCAAACATGGTGCGCAGCAGGCCTTCGATTTCCAGCGCCGGATTCAGGTGCGTGCGCACTTTTTTAACCGTCTGCACCAAATCCGATAGGCCTTCGAGCGCGTAGTACTCGCACTGCATCGGGATCATCACCGCGTCCGCCGCGGTCAATCCGTTGACGGTCAGCAGGTTCAGCGCGGGCGGGCAATCGATCAGCACAAAATCGTAATCGCTCACGTGCGGCGCCAGCGCGTCTTTCAAACGCGTTTCGCGATGCTCCATATCAACCATTTCGACTTCGGCGCCGGCCAGCTCGCGATTCGCGGGCACCACATCGTACTCGCCCCCTTTGTCGCTATTACCCGCGCGCACCCGCACGTCGGCAAGCATTTTTTCACCGAGCAGCACGTGATAAACCGTGGCAGTGAGCGTGCGTTTGTCTACGCCGCTGCCCATCGTTGCATTGCCTTGCGGATCGAGATCCACCAGCAACACCCGCTGCTTGGCCGCTGCCAGGCTGGCGGCAAGATTGACGCCGGTAGTGGTTTTTCCCACGCCGCCTTTTTGATTGGTGATTGCGAGTATGCGCGCCATATATATAGGTAAGACCCTCAAGCCGCTTTCAAAAAAACCAGATGGCGCTCGGCATCCAGACCCGGCACCGCGAGTGGCGTCACGCCACAGAGTTTGAAGCCGCCATGAAGTTGCGCAATTTCCGCAATGGGGTGTACGCCCTTCATGGCCAGCAGGGCACCGCCGGGCGCGACCAAACGGCCCGCCATCTCCACAAACGCCGACAGGTCGGAAAACGCACGCGAAATGACTACACTAAATACTTGTTTTAATTGATATTTTTCTATTCGTTCACAGACCACCGTGGCATTGCTGAGCTGGAGTTCGATCACGGCTTGGTTCAAGAACGCTGCCTTTTTGTGATTGCTGTCGAGCAAGGTAACGTGTACATCAGGTAGTGCAAGCGCCAGCGGTATGCCGGGCAGCCCTGCGCCGCTGCCGACATC
The DNA here is from genome assembly GCA_963924885.1 of uncultured Burkholderiales bacterium. Taxonomy (GTDB): domain Bacteria; phylum Pseudomonadota; class Gammaproteobacteria; order Burkholderiales; family SG8-41; genus UBA5216. Next base: position 18,841 of record CAWUUY010000369.1, read on the forward strand.
GAGGATGGTTTTCGTTCCGTCCATCGTTGACAGCAACGGCGTTACTACCGCCAGGCTATCGAGCAGATGATGCGTGAGCATCTTGTCGGTATCGCGCACCGCCGTGAGGTTGTAAACCTTGTTCCACTTTTGCACCAGCGCAAGGTAATCCAGCAGCTTTTGCTGGGCTTGCGACGGCAACGACAGATTCAGTCGCGCGAGACCATCGGTGAGGATGCGTGCGCTCATGCGGTTTTACGCTGACCACTAAAACCGCGTTTGGCATAGACCATCAGCACGGAAATCGTCGCCGGCGTAATGCCGGAAATGCGCGCAGCCTGGCCGAGGGTTTCTGGTTGATGCTTGGCGAGTTTTTGTTGCGCTTCGATCGAGAGTCCGGAGATTTTGGCGTAATCGATATCTAGCGGCAGGCGTGTGTCTTCCTGCTGCGCGCTGCGTTCGATTTCTTCATGCTGACGCGCGATGTAGCCGTGGTATTTGGCCTGGATTTCTACTTGCTCGGCGACCTGTGCGTCGTCAACCCCAAGGCCCGCTCCCGGCAAGGTCATCAGCAAATCGTAGCTCACGTCCGGTCGGCGCAAGAGATCGAGCAAGGGATATTCGCGCTCCATCGCTTGCCCGAGCACGCGTTGCGCATCGGCCTCGCTGACCACGCGCGGATTGACCCAGGTGGCTTTCAGCCGCTCTTGTTCGCGCGCGATGGCTTCGCGTTTTTTCTCAAACGCGGCCCAGCGCAGATCATCCACCGCGCCGAGCTGGCGGCCGATTTCCGTCAAGCGCAAATCGGCATTGTCTTCACGCAGCGAGAGCCGGTATTCGGCACGGCTGGTGAACATGCGATACGGCTCCGAAACACCGCGCGTTATCAAATCATCGACCAGCACGCCGAGATAGGCTTCGTTGCGCTTGGGACACCAGGCCTCGCGCCCTTTCACGTGCAGCGCGGCATTCAGTCCGGCGAGCAACCCTTGCGCGGCGGCTTCTTCATATCCCGTCGTTCCGTTGATTTGTCCCGCGAAGAACAAGCCGCCGATGGCTTTGGTTTCCAGCGAACTTTTCAGGCCGCGCGGATCGAAGTAATCGTATTCAATGGCGTAACCGGGCCGCGTGATATGCGCGTTTTCCAGGCCCTTGATCGAGCGCACCAAAGCCAGTTGCACGTCATACGGCAGACTGGTGGAAATACCGTTGGGGTAGAACTCGTGCGTGGTCAGGCCCTCGGGCTCGAGAAAAATCTGGTGGGCATTTTTATCGGCGAAGCGCGTGATCTTGTCTTCAATCGACGGACAATAGCGCGGGCCGATGCCTTCGATCACGCCGGTAAATAACGGCGAACGATCCAGGCCGGCGCGGATAATGTCGTGCGTGCCTTCGTGTGTATGCGTGATCCAGCACGGCAGTTGCCGCGGGTGTTGCTTGCGCGACCCCATGAACGAAAACACCGGCACGGGATCATCGCCGGGCTGCTCGGTCATCACCGAAAAATCAATGCTGCGTCCATCGATGCGCGGCGGCGTACCTGTCTTGAGGCGTCCTACCGGCAGCTTCAATTCCCGCAACCGTTGCGCGAGGGTCAATGCCGGCGGATCACCGGCGCGGCCCGCCTGATAATTTTCAAGTCCGACATGCACACGACCGGCAAGGAAAGTGCCCGCGGTCAAGACCACGGCCCGCGCCTTAAAACGCACGCCGATTTGCGTGATCACGCCGGCGACGCGATCCCCTTCCAGAATAAGATCATCCACCGCCTGCTGAAACAAGCGCAGGTTCGGATGGTTTTCGAGTCGTGTCCGTATTGCCTTGCGATACAACACGCGGTCGGCCTGCGCGCGCGTCGCGCGTACCGCCGGCCCCTTGCGCGAGTTGAGTATGCGAAACTGTATGCCGGCTTCGTCGGTGGCTGCCGCCATGGCGCCGCCGAGTGCATCGACTTCTTTGACCAGATGGCCCTTGCCGATGCCGCCGATGGACGGATTGCATGACATCTGGCCCAGCGTTTCGACGCTATGCGTGAGTAGTAGCGTGTTGCAGCCCAAGCGTGCGGCAGCCAGCGCGGCCTCGCTGCCGGCGTGCCCACCACCGATAACTATTAAATCATAAAAATCAGTGTGTTGCATAAAATTATTGGTCGCCGCAGGGTAAGCATTATAACGGACTCCAAGCCCGTGCGATAGCCATCAGCAGCCGATGTTTCACGTGAAACATCGCGGCACCGCTTTACGTGAATGTTCCACGTGAAACATCTGGCGGATTACTTGCCGATACAAAAGCGAGAGAAAACCTCGCCCAGCACGTCATCCGCCGTGACTTGCCCGGTAATACTCATGAGCGCCTCGTGGGCTGAGCGCAATTCTTCGGCGAATAGTTCTTGCCGGCTGATAACACCCCTCGCCCGCTCAAGCCCGGCTAACGCCTTGCGCATGGCTTGCAAGTGGCGCTCGCGGGCCATAAACGCCCCTTCTGTCTCGCCACGCCACCCTATAGTTTCGGCAAGCGCGCTTAACAGCAGATCCACGCCCTCCCCCGTCTTAGCGGACAAGGTGATATCCGTCCCGTCCCGCGCTGCCGGCTGCTTCGCTAAATCCGCCTTGTTAAATACGCGCAGACAACGCAACCGGGCCGGCAACCGGCTCAGAATCTCGATGTCTTCGGCGGCTTGACCTTTGGTAGCGTCCATCACCATCAAGACCAAATCCGCCTTTTCGATGGCACCCCAAGTACGTGAAATGCCGATGCGCTCGACCGGTTCGCTCGATTCCCGCAATCCCGCAGTATCGACGATGTGCAGCGGCACCCCAGCCAAATTGATGGTCTGGCGCACCGCATCCCGCGTGGTGCCAGGGATTTCGGTGACGATGGCGATCTCTTCCCCTGCCAGCCGGTTCATCAGGCTGGACTTGCCAACGTTCGGTTGGCCCGCCAATACCACCAGCGCGCCTTCCCGTAACAGGCTGCCTTGTCCCGACGCCGCCAACAGGCTTTCCAATTGGGCAACCACCGCGCCCAACCGCGCGCCTTGATCCTGGCGGGTCGGGGTATCGATTTCCTCCTCGGGGAAATCCAGGGTCGCTTCGGTCAACGCTCGGAGTTCCAATATCCCGTTATCGACACCCTGTATTTGCTGCGAGTAATGGCCATCCATCGATCGCAGGGCGCAACGCGCAGCCTGCTCGGTCGCGGCATCTATCAAGTCCGCCACGCCTTCGGCCTGCGCCAGATCCATCTTGCCGTTCAGGTACGCCCGCTGGGTGAATTCCCCTGGCCCGGCCAGACGCGCGCCCAATTCGAGGCAGCGTTGCAGCACCCGATTCAATACCACCGGCCCGCCATGCCCCTGCAACTCCAGCACGTCTTCCCCGGTATAAGACGTGGGTCCCACAAAGTAGAGGGCCAAGCCTTCGTCGATCACACTGCCCGTGCCGTCAGAAAATCGTGCCAGGGCGGCAACTCGTGGTTGCAGAGTTATTCCCGTGATGTCTCGCACGAAAGCGCCCAACGACTTGCCGGAGATACGGACTACGCCGATGCCGGCGCGACCGGGCGCCGTGGCTATGGCGGCGATAGTGTCGTGACCGGACACGACCATGGCAACGCGGTTAGGTCTTCGCGCCGGACTTTTGACTGGCTAGTTCCAGCGCGCGATTGATATGCCACTGCTGCGCGATGGACAGTATGTTGTTCACCAGCCAGTACAACACGAGACCGGCGGGAAAGAAAAAGAAAAACACGCTGAACGCAATAGGCATGATTTTCATCACTTTCGCCTGCACAGGATCCGGTGGCACTGGATTCAACCGCGTCTGAATAATCATCGACGCGCCCATCAGCAACGGCAGAATGTACCAGGGATCAATCGCCGACAAATCGGTAATCCAGCCATAGAACGGCGCGTGACGCAGCTCGACCGACGCCAGAATAACCCAATAAAGTGCAATAAAAACAGGCATTTGCACCAAAATAGGCAGACAACCCGCCATCGGATTGACCTTCTCCTTCTGGTACAACTCCATCATCGCTTTTTGCAAGCGTTGACGGTCATCGCCATAACGCTCCTTCAACTGCTGCATCTTCGGCGCGATAATTTTCATCTTCGCCATCGCGCGATAACTGGCTTCCTGCAAAGGATAAAAAATCAGCTTCACCAGCACGGTTAACAAGATGATCGCGATGCCCCAGTTACCCACCAGGCCATGGATCCAGTTCAGCACCACGAACAACGGCACGGCAATCACCGTGAGTATCCCGTAGTCCACCACCAGGTCGAGTCCCTGCGCGAGTATTTCCAGCGTCGCGGTGTCTTGCGGGCCTGCATACAGGGGCACGCTGATCACCCCTTTTTGACCTGCCGCCACAGTGCCGCCCACGACTTTCACGCCCGCCGCATACAAACCGCTATCCAGTTTGCTGGTATAAAACTCGCGTTGCGTTTTTTCAGTGGGCAAAAACGCACTGAGAAAATAATGCTGTACGACCGCTACCCAACCCTCGTCCTGCAGGCTCTTGCTGTACGGCGTCTTGCTCTTATCTATATCGTCAAACGATACTTTTTGAAATTTTTCGCCCTTGGTGTACACCGCCGCCCCGGTGTAGGTCGGCAGCATCGCCGAATCACCATCGGGCGGTTTACGGTCACGCACCAACTGAAAGTAGCCGTACGGTTGCAGCGCTTTATCAGTCCCATTGGTGACTTCATACGATACATCCACCACATACTTTCCGCGCGTAAACTTGTAGACCTGTTCCGCCTTCAAGCCATTGGCCTCTGGAGCGGTCAAACGTACTTCCAGCGTATTGACGCCATTGGCCAACTGATATTCACGAGCTGTGGTGGTATAGATCGTATGATGATTGGGCAAACCTTCCGCCCCGATCAGACCAGATTGCGCGATATACGTGTTATCGACATTGCTCTGGAACAGCACAAAGTTCTTGCTCTTGTCGAGCGTGCCTTTGTGCTCTTTGAATTCCAGGCGGCGGATATCCCCGCCCTTGGTGCTGATTTCCGCGCGCAGCAGGTCTGTTTCGACCTTGATGATCTGACCGCCCGCGCCGAGCGCCGAGGACGGTACAGCCCCGGCCACTAGTGGTGCGTCAGGCGTGCCGGCGGGCGCCGCGCTGGTTGCGGTTGGGGCCGGCGGCACTGGAATACTGCCCGCATCAGATTTCGCATCAGCCTTTTTGACCGCAGTCTGGGTCGTCGGCACTTGCGCCTTTTGATCCCGCTGCCACGTATCCACCAGCATAAAGGTGGAAAACGTGAACACGAAAAACAGTATCAGGCGTTGAGTATCCATTGCGACGGTCTTATACAGTTTCGGGGTTCAAGTCTGGGGTGAAGTGCTGTTTATTGGTATCACGGACGCCACAGTACCAAAGCGTGCAGCCACGTCGTGCAAAAGACGATCCAGTTCAATGCGTATCAGTGGATTGCTCATTTTGCGTAGATTATTCTTTTGCTGAAACACGATATCCACCGCGGGTAAATCGGGTCGCGCGGCCCTGAAAGCTTCCCGAGTCAGCCGCTTGCCCCTATTGCGGTCCACCGATCTTGGCGCGGCCTTGCGGCTTGCTATCAATCCCAGTCTTGCGGCCGGCCTTGAATTGACCAAAGCGCGCACAAGAAAATTCCGGCTGGACATGCGGCACTCTGCCGCCAGTGCGGCACGGTACTCGTCCGGCCTCGTTAGCTTATTCGGATTATCCGTCGACCCGCGCTCTGCGGTTCCTTCTAGCCGGGCCATTCGACAAGTAAATTATTGATTAAAATCAATAATTTATTGTTTTTGCTTGGACCACCCACCCAGCCCATGACTACGCCGACAGTACGGCGCGGCCCTTGGCCCTGCGAGCGCGGATCACCGCACGCCCACCACGGGTTTTCATACGGGCGCGAAAACCGTGAGTACGAGCACGGCTTATTTTAGACGGCTGAAAAGTTCTTTTCATGACAGTATTTCCTGAACAGAGAGCGGCACAGAACCAGAACAGAGTTTTGTACCCGGATTAACCTGCTATTACATCGCGTTTAGGGGTGGTTTGTCAATAACCTCCAGAGCTTTCCGTAACGCCATCGGCTCGCCAATTTAACGCACCATCCCTTTTGTCTACAGACTCCGCGGTTGTGGATAACTCGCTCCAAAGCACGTAAAATCATTGATGCTATACGCTTCGGTGCTGAAGAAAGATTCATATCTATATCTACATGCATCTACATGCCCGAGCCTCTGGCCTAACCTTCTTCGCCTGCCGACCCTAGAGAAATCCACGCCATGAACACATTTTGGAGCCTTTGTCTTTCGCAGTTTGAGAAAGATTTGACGGCCCAACAGTTCATCACCTGGATAAAACCGTTAACCGTGACGCAATCCGGCAGCGCTGGCTACACCGTGATCGCGCCCAACCGCTTTGTGCAGCAATGGGTGCGCGACAAATTTCTGCCGCGCATACAATCGCTCGCGCAGGAACATCACGACACCCTTGTAACCATCGAGTTGGTGTTGGCCGACAAAGAGCCGGTTCGTCACCCTTCCTCTACCCTGGCAGCAAGTAGTTTGCCCGTGGCGGACGATAAGGTCAGAGCGCCGTCTGTTTCGCTGCCGAGAGACCTATCGCGGCTCAATCCGGCCTTTACCTTTGACACGTTTGTCACCGGCAAAGCCAACGAACTCGCCCGCGCCGCCGCGACGCAAGTCGCTGACAAGGCGGGTACCGCCTACAACCCCTTGTTTATCTACGGCGGTGTCGGCCTGGGCAAGACCCACCTTGCGCACGCCATCGGCAATTGTTTCCGCTCGCATATGCCTAAAGGCAAGGTACGCTACATCCACGCCGAACAATATGTATCGGACGTGGTGCGCGCCTATCAGCACAAGGCGTTTGACGATTTCAAACGCTACTACCACTCCCTGGACGTGCTGCTGATCGACGACATACAATTTTTCAATGGCAAGAGTCGTACGCAGGAAGAGTTTTTCTATGCATTCAACGCACTCATCGAGTCACATAAACAGGTAGTGATCACTTGCGATACCTATCCCAAGGAAATCGCGGGAATTGAAAATCGACTGATTTCCCGCTTCGGTTGGGGACTCACCGTAGCGGTCGAACCACCCGAACTGGAAATGCGGGTCGCCATACTGATCAAGAAAGCCGCGCAAGAAAGCATTACGCTGTCGGAAGATGTCGCGTTTTTCCTTGCACGGCACATACAATCAAACGTTCGCGAACTTGAAGGCGGTTTGAAGCGCATCCTGGCATACGCCCGATTCACCGGACACGATATTTCTGTAGATCTATGCCGCGAGGCATTACGTGACCTGCTAGCAGTCCAAAATCGACAGATTTCCATCGAAAATATTCAGAAGACCGTCGCCGATTACTACAAGATCAAGGTTTCGGAGATGTACTCCAAGAAACGCACACGCAATGTTGCCCGACCCAGGCAGGTTGCCATGGCGCTGGCAAAAGAACTGACTCAACTTAGTCTCCCGGACATAGGCGACGCATTTGGCGGGCGCGACCACACCACCGTCCTTCACGCTTGTCGCAAGATCACGGATCTTAAAACCGTCAATGGCGACATAAGCCGTGATATCACCTCGCTGCTGAAAGTTCTCCGCTGTTAAACCCTGCGGATACTCTAAGGACACTTTGGGGATAACTGCCTTTATCACACATCACTGAAAATTCATGAACAATCGACTCACCGGCTCTCGCCGAGTTATCCCTAACGGTTACGATGAACTAACCGCATGAATGAAAAGGCTTTTAAGAGTTATCCACAGCAACAAGCCACCCTTATTAGTTATTATTAGTTTTTATATAGAGTACAGACATGAAACTACTCCAGATAGATCGTGACGCGCTGCTGACACCGTTACAGGCTGTTACAGGTATTGTTGAAAAACGCCATACCTTACCCATACTGTCCAACGTCCTGATAGAGCGTAAAAAGGATCTGCTAAACCTGGTAGCCACCGATCTGGAAATTCAGGTCACCACTTGTTGCGAGGGTGCGGGCAAAGCTGGCGACGATCAACGGTTGACGGTTTCAGCAAGAAAATTGCAGGACATTCTCCGCTCGCTACCGGAGGGGACAGAAACGACGCTGGATCTGCAGGCCAATAAGCTGCAGCTCAAGGCGGGCAAAAGCCGCTTCAACCTGCAAACCATGCCTGCCGATGATTTTCCAAAAATGGCTGATTCCGGTGAACTTCAATCAAAGTTTTCCTTACCCCAGAAACTACTGCAGAATCTCCTATTGCTGGTCCAATACGCCATGGCACAGCAGGATATCCGTTACTATTTGAATGGATTACTACTGGTATTGGAAGGCAAGAAAATAAAAGTCATCGCGACTGACGGTCATCGACTGAGCTATGCGGAAGGCGAGCTTAGCGATTCCCATGATAAGCGCGAAGTCATCTTGCCGCGCAAGGCCGTACTTGAGTTATCAAGGCAACTCGGTTCCGAAGACGCCGATTTGACGGTGGAAATTTATCCATCGCAGGTGCGTTTTAAATACGGCAACAGCGAGCTGGTTACCAAGATCATCGACGGTAAATTCCCGGATTACACCCGGGTAATACCAGTGAATTACAACAAGAAAATAACCCTGGGACGGCAGGATCTACTGCATTCATTGCAACGAGCTGCGATTTTATCGAATGAAAAATTCCGTGGCGTGCGCTGGATGATTACCGGCAATAGTCTGAGAATTTCCTGCACCAACAGCGAGCAGGAAGACGCACAGGAAGAAATGGAGGTCGACTACAGCGGTGATGCACTGGATGTCGGTTTTAATATCACCTATCTGATGGACGTACTGAACAACTTGCATACCGATAAAATAGAATGTGCCTTCGGCGACGCCAACAGCAGCATGTTAATCACCATACCGGAACGCGATGATTTCCGATATGTGGTAATGCCGATGAGAATCTAAGAAATATTTCAAGAAAGAAGACAACAACCTAATGGCTGAGAATAAAGATAGCAAAGATATTAAAGACGCGGCTGACTATGATGCCTCCAGCATAAAAATGCTCAAGGGACTGGAAGCCGTGCGCAAACGGCCCGGCATGTACATCGGCGACACCAGCGACGGAACCGGCTTGCATCACATGGTATTTGAAGTAGTCGATAACGCCATCGACGAAGCGCTGGCGGGCTATTGCAACGAAATTACCATCACAATACACACCGACTACTCCATCAGCGTGGTGGACAACGGTCGTGGTATCCCGACTGAAATACATCCAGAAGACGAACACAAACGTTCCACTGCGGAAGTTGTCATGACCGAGCTGCATGCCGGCGGAAAATTTGACAGCAACTCCTACAAGATATCCGGTGGCCTGCACGGCGTGGGTGTTTCCGTGGTCAACGCTTTGTCCGAGTGGTTGCGGTTGACGGTACGGCGTGAGGGTAAGACGCATCAAATGGAGTTTCGCGATGGCGCCGCCGTGGCGCCGCTCAAGCCTACCGGGAAGACCGAGCGTCGCGGCACGGAAGTGCATTTCATGGCCAGTGCCGAGGTCTTCGGCAAGATCGAATTCCATCACGATATTCTGGCCAAGCGTTTGCGGGAACTGTCGTTCCTGAATCACGGCGTGAAAATCGTCATGATCGACCAGCGTTCAGGTAAGGAAGAAAATTTCGCGTTCAGCGGCGGTATCAAGGGCTTCGTGGAATACATGAACCGCAGCAAGAGCGTTTTGCATCAGACCATCTTTCACGCTACCGGTGAAAAGGACGGCATCATTGTCGAAGTCGCGATGCAATGGAACGACTCTTATTCTGAATCCATGCAGTGCTTCACCAATAATATTCCACAGCGCGACGGGGGTACTCATTTGACGGGCCTGCGCGCGGCAATGACACGCACTCTGAACAACTACATAGAAAACGCCGAGCTCGCTAAAAAAGCCAAGGTGGAAACCACCGGCGACGATATGAAAGAAGCGTTGACCTGTGTACTATCCGTGAAAGTGCCGGAGCCAAAGTTCTCGTCACAGACCAAGGAAAAACTCGTGTCTTCCGAGGTCCGGCCGGCCGTCGAGGAAGTAGTCGCCGCCAAGCTGATGGAGTTTCTGCTCGAAAAACCCAACGAAGCCAAGGTCGTTTGCGGCAAGATCGTCGACGCCGCCCGTGCGCGCGAAGCCGCACGCAAGGCGCGCGAATTGACGCGTCGCAAAGGTGTGTTGGATTCTTTCGGCCTGACCGGCAAGTTGGCGGATTGCCAGGAGCGGGATCCCAAACTATGTGAACTGTATCTGGTGGAGGGTGATTCCGCCGGCGGTTCCGCCAAGCAGGGCCGTGATCGCAAATTTCAGGCGATCCTGCCGTTGCGCGGCAAGATTCTAAATGTTGAAAAAGCGCGCTTTGACAAATTGCTGTCGTCCACCGAGATCACCACCCTGATCAGCGTGCTGGGCACGGGCATCGGCAAGGACGAATACAACGCCGATAAACTGCGCTACCACCGCATCATCATCATGACCGACGCGGATGTCGATGGCGCGCACATACGCACCTTGTTGCTGACGTTTTTTTATCGCCAGATGCCAGAGCTGGTCGAGCGCGGCCACATCTATATCGCGCAGCCGCCGTTGTTTAAAGTCAAACATGGCAAGACCGAGCGCTATCTTAAAGATGAACACGAACACAAGCAGTATCTGCTTAAGCTCGCGCTGGCCGGCGCACAACTGTACCCCTCGGCAACCGCCGAACCTTTGAGCAAAGAGGCGCTCGAAGCAGTGGCTAAAGATTATCTGCTGGCCGAGGCGGTTATCGGTCGCGCCAGCCATCTGGCCGATGAAGCCGTGTTGCACATGCTTTTACAGCAGCCGGTGGACCTGGATCTTTCCAATGAGGCAGAGGCACGCGCCAGCGCCAAGAAAATCGTGGCGCTATTGAAAACCGATCAAATTAAAATTGAGCCGGTCTACGATGAGAAAACCGAACAATTCATCATCCAGATCAAGAAAATACAGCATGGCGTCGAGCGCCGCTCACGCATCGACGCGGATTTCGTACAAAGCGGTGACTATGCGCAGATCAGAAAAACCGCTGTGGTGCTACAGGGTTTGTTAAGCGAAGGCGCCCATGTCAAGTTTGGCGAACACCAGCAGCCTGTGAAAGAGTTCCGTGAAGCCATCGACTGGGTGCTCAACGAAGCGCAGCGCGGCGTCAGCGTGCAGCGTTACAAAGGCTTGGGCGAGATGAATCCCAGCCAGTTGTGGGAGACCACCATGGATCCGAAAGTGCGGCGCCTGCTGCGCACGCAAATCGAAGACGCCATCGGTGCCGACGAAATCTTCAGTACGTTGATGGGTGACGCGGTAGAGCCGCGGCGCCATTTCATTGAAACCAACGCGCTGGGCGTGCGTAACCTGGACGTGTAGTCCCGCGCGCCCCGGCTGGTGGGGATCGCATCATGCGTGTTACGCGTGATGCGGTTCCGCCGGCAGTTCCGCCAGTTCGATCAAACAGCCTTCCGTTCCCGCCGGGTCCAGAAACGCGATGCGGCTATTGGCGTGGCCAGGGCGCGGCACCTGATCGAGCAACGGCACGCCCTTGGCCTTGAGTTCCGCCAGGGCTTCGTCAATGTTCTCGACTTCAAAACAAATGTGATTGATGCCGCCCTTGCCCTCGGCAATCATCTTCTGGTGTTTGCTGTCGGGCGTGGTGCCAGCAATCAGCTCCACCATCGATTCGCCCACCGGGTAGAGCGCGAGTTTCACCGGCCGCACCGGATTGGTTTCAACCCCGCCGAGCTTGATGCCGAAGCAGTCTTCCCATAAGGCGCGGCTTTTTTCCACATCCTTCACCAGTACACCCACGTGTTCGATACGCTTGATCTTCATCATGACCCCCGTTGGTTTAATGTAAGTATTTGTTTTAAAATATTAATTTCTAATGTCCTGCAAAAACCATTCGGTCGGCAATTCGCGTCCCAGGCCCGCAGCCTTGGCCTTGCGATAGACCAAGGCGCCGACCGACGAAAACTGCACGCCCCAGTTGCCGATGGTGCGGTAATGCGTGATCTGATCGCGAGAGGTGCGCCCCGGTTTTTTGCCCGACAGAATATCGGTGTAGACCGGCCACTCGTCAAGTTTGAGATTTATGGTCGCGCGCGGCAGGCGTTTTTGCTGTTCCTCTGTGCCCATCACAAATGCGCCGAGACTGCCGCCGATGCCCTTGCGAAACATGTCGCTCTCGGGAATCGGCAAACCCTCCTTGCCCTGCTGCACTTTTACGTCAAAGCGTGCGGCCACGTCCGCGGATATTTCATGCGGGCCTAAGTTCACCACATGCATGCCCGGCTCCAGCCAATCTGGGTCGATGGTGGGCTTGATGCTGTCGGTGCAGGTGGACAATATATCCACGCCGCGCACAGCCTCGCGCGCGGACGCCACCGGCACGACCTCGAGACCAAGCAGCTTCGACATTTCCGCCGCGTATTTTTCGCGGTTGGCTGGCGTGCGGCTGAATACTTTTACCTTGGTGAGTTTACGCACCGCCGCGTAAGCCTCCAGAAACGTGCGCGCCATGCCACCTGAGCCGATCATCCCCACGACACCCGCGTCTTCGCGCGCCAGCAGGCGCGTGCCGATGCCGGCGGCCCCGCCCACGCGCATGTGCTGCAAATGCCCGTCGTTCAAAATCGCCAGCGGCTCGCCGTTGCCGGTACTGTACAAAAACACCAATCCGCAAAACGTGCCTGGTTGCATGCAGAATTTATTCTCCGAGGTGCTGCCGTCAGCACCTTTGGGCCAATGCACGATGTCCGACTTCAGCCGCACCGCCAGCACACCGTCGCTTGCGCCCTCCACCGAGCCGAAGCGGTAGTAGCCATCGTCGCGATCACACGGCACGTAGGTATCAATGCGCGGCCGGAAAATCGCTTTGCCTTGCAGCAGCCCGGCGAACGCGGCTTCCTGCGCCTCAATGCATTCCCGCATGGTGAGGGTTTGTGCGACAACCTCGTTGTTGATCATCAGCATAACAACTCCCCAGCCACCACGGGCTTCACGAAAAACCTACGCGGCTTTGCGCGTTTTGGCGGGCGCCTTTTTAGCGGTGGATTTTGCCGCAGGCTTGGCTGCGACTTTGGTCTCGGCGGCGGGTTTGGCGGGGGAGGCTTTCCCGCCGGCTTTCGCTCCAGCTTTTGGCTCGCGCGGCGCAAACTCAAACGACACCTTGCCATCACTCCCACGCACCAAAAAAGCTGAAAAGGGCCGGCCTTTTTTGCTGATGAATTTGTGCAGCAAATCGGTTTTACCTTCTTTCAGAAGCTTGGTGACCTGCTCGGGCTCGATGTTACGTTGCAGAATAATTTTACCGGTGCGGAAATCACAGGTGCGCGGTTGCGCGGCAGATTTTTCGCAGATGTAGGCCATGCCGTGGTCGTAAACCTTGCTAGCGCATTTGGGGCACGTGCCGATGGATTCCTTGCCGGTGAAGTCAACCGGCGCGGCGTTTTCATTGGCCTGGCCGAAATCGAATTCGAGTTTGAGTTCGGCGTTTAACTTGATGTTGGCAGCGAAGGGGCGACCAAGGCGGCTGCGAAAGCCTTGCAGCGGGCCGATGCTCTTTTTGGCGATGAGTTCGTCAATCTCGGCGGGATCAAACTGCCGTCCTGCTAGAATTCGCCACAGAGAAAATTCGCATTTTTCGCACTGGAATTTTTTGTAGTTTTCAGAAATCGTGCCACCGCAGGCTGGGCATTTGGCTTTAAGCGTGACGTAATCGCCGGGCACGGATTCACTGTCGTGCGCTTTGGCGCGCTCAACGATATGGCGCGTCATCTTGCCGATCTCGCGCATGAAGGTTTCGCGTTTTAACTTGCCCTGCTCCATCTGTTTTAACTTGTATTCCCATTCGCCGGTCATTTCGGGGGAAGCCAGTTCGGGGATTTCCAGTCCGCGCAGCAGCGTAAACAGCGCAAACGCCTTGGGCGTGGCCTGCAATTCGCGCCCCAGGCGCACCAGGTATTCTTCGGCAAGAAGTTTTTCAATGGTGACGGCGCGCGTGGCCGGCGTGCCGAGGCCGCGCTCTTTCATCGCGTCGCGCAGCTCTTCGTCTTCCACCAGCTTGCCCGCGCCTTCCATCGCTGACAGCAGCGTGGCTTCGTTAAAGCGCGCAGGTGGTTTGGTTTGCGTGGCGAGCACGTCGATTTTCTCGGTCTTTGCTTTTTCGCCTTTTTTCACCGCCACCAGATTGGGTGAGTCGCCGTCTTCGGCGGCGGCTTTGCCGTGCACCTCCAGCCAACCGGCGTTAACCAGCACCTTGCCTTCGCTCTTGAACGCTTCTTTTTCGACGCGCGTGATGCGCGTGGTCACCATGTATTCCGCGCTCGGATAAAACACTGCGAGGAACTGGCGCACCACCAGATCGTAGAGCTTGGTTTCTATTTCGTTCAGCGCTTTGGGCGGCTGTCCAGTGGGGATAATTGCAAAGTGATCGGAAATTTTGGCATTGTTGAAAATGCGCTTGCTGGATTTGACCCAGCCTTGCTTCAATATTTTTTTTGCAAATGGCGCGTATTCTGAATCGGACAACACCTTCAGCGTTTCTTTCACCGTGTCGATATAATCTTCCGGCAGCGCGCGCGCGTCGGTCCGCGGATAGGTCAGCACCTTGTGTTTTTCGTACAGCGACTGCGCCAGCGAGAGCGTGGTACGCGCAGAGAAACCGAAGCGCCCGTTGGCCGCCCGCTGCAAACTGGTCAAGTCAAACAACAGCGGCGAGGCCTGGGTGGTGGGTTTGCTTTCTTCTTCGATAAGGCCGGGCTTGCTGTCACACTTGGCTTTGATCGCGGCGGCGCGCTGGGCATCCCATAGGCGCTCGGCACGAAGGTCGGGGTCCCCTTCGCCTTCTTTGGCATCCTTTTTCGCTTTGGCGAAATTTTCGTCGATCCAGCGGCCCGCGTACGAACCGTCGGCCACACCAAAGACACCATGCACCTCCCAATAATCCTTGGGCACGAAGCGTTTGATTTTTTCCTCGCGCTCGACCAGGATCGCCAGTGTCGGCGTCTGCACGCGGCCCACCGGCGTTTTGTGAAACCCGCCACTCTTGGAATTAAACGCGGTCATCGCGCGCGTGCCGTTGATGCCCACCAGCCAATCGGCCTCCGAGCGACAGATCGCGGCGTCGGCTAGCGGCAGCATTTCAGCGTCGCTGCGCAGATGCTTAAAGCCTTCCTTGATCGAGCCTGCGGTCATCGATTGCAGCCACAGACGCTGCACGGGTTTTTTGCTGCCTGCGTGATTGGCAATGTAACGGAAGATCAACTCGCCTTCGCGGCCCGCGTCACAGGCGTTGATGACCCCGGTCACATCCTTGCGCTTGAGCAATTTCGTCAGCAGTTTTAGGCGCGCTTCGGACTTTTCGATCGGCAACAAATCAAAATGTGGTGGAATTACCGGCAGATTGGCGAAAGACCATTTGCCGCGCTTAACTTCAAATTCTTCCGGCACGGCAATCTGCACAAGGTGACCGACCGCGGACGACAGCACAAAATCGGCGCTCTCGAAATAATCGTCGTGGCGCTTGAAGCCGCCGAGCACGCGGGCGATATCGCTGGCCACCGACGGCTTCTCAGCGATAATTAGTTGTTTTGACATGGGTTTTCTAGGGATGCTCGCGCGAAAATCGTGGTTTGCCGCAAGTGGCGGCCTAAAAGAGCGGCAGATAATAAGAACAAATCGGGACTGAGCGCAAGCGCAGCAAATCTTGACGCCGGTAGTGATCGCACCCCACAAAAACAAAAATACTAATAAAAACAAATAGTTATGATAGGCGTTGCCACAGGCCGCCAGCCAGGCTGGCAACCGCGCCTTCCAGCTCCAACTGGATCAGGGCCGCGCTGACCTCATGTACCGGCAACCCCGCGCGGCCAGCCAGCGTATCAATATCGCACGGATCATAGGCCATGTGAGCCAGTAACGGATGGCCGGGCGTGCCGGAAGCAGCCTTGGCTGCCGTACTGGCAGGCGCTGGCAGCCGGAGCTCGCCAAGGATATCCACCGCGTCATCCACCAGCTTGGCGCCCTGTTTAATCAGTACGTGGCAGCCCTTGGACAGGGTTGAGTGGATCGAGCCGGGAATCGCAAACACATCCTTGCCCAGTTCATTGGCGATGCGCGCGGTAATCAAAGAACCGCTCGACAACGCGGCCTCCACCACCAGACAGCCGCGCGACATGCCGCTGATGATGCGATTACGGCGCGGAAAGTTCGCCGCCAGCGGCGGCGTGCCCAAGGGAAATTCCGAAATGATCGCGCCTTTTTCCGCGATGGCGTGCGCCAGATCACGATTGCGCGCGGGATAGACTTTGTCGAGTCCGGTGCCAACGATGGCGATGGTGGAAGAAAGACCCGCCAGCCCGCCGCGATGCGCGGCGGCATCCACGCCCAACGCCATGCCGCTGACTATGCATAACCCGGCGTTACTCAGGGCCGAGGCAAAAGATTCCGCCGTGAGTTTGCCTTGCGCCGTCGCATTGCGGCTGCCGACCACGGCGATCGCCGGCTGATTCAGCAAATCGCAGCGGCCTTTCACATAAATCAACGGCGGCGGATCGGCTGTTTGCAGCAGTGCCTGCGGGTATTCCGTGTCGGCCAGCGTGACCACATGGTTGTTCGCATCCGCCAGCCATGTTTCAACCGCTGCGGGATCGCCATACAAATCACCGTCGAGTATCGCATCGGCGATCTTGCCGCTGACCACGCGCGTCAACGCGGACCGGCTTGCCGCCAAGATCTGTTCGGGGCCGCCGAACGCCAGCAGGAGTTTACGGAACGATTCGCCTCCGAGCCCTTGCGTGAGGCTCAGCCGCAGCCAAGCCGCGATGTCCGGAGCTAGCGGCATGGGCGGAGAATGCGCGCCGCCTGAGCCGCGCTCCTACAGAACCGGGGATCAGGGATTAGTAACGACGTCCGTGATCGACACCGGGCGGCTGGATTCCATCACCAGCGCGAACGAGGCGCGGTCAAACGTGCGGAACACCATCACCAAGCCATAACGATTATCGGGCAGATTCGCCAGATCAGCGTCGTTGACTGGTGTCGTCGTGGGATATAGCGGGCCGTCGCGCGGCGTGAGTTTTTCTTCGTAATAGGGGCGTCGCTCGTCGCTGCCGCTCAGACCCTCGCGACCGAACATGGGGCTGGTGCGCAGATTGTAGCGGGCAGTATTCTGACTGCGGTAAAGCGCCATGACGTGGCCGACTTCAACGCCATCCTTGGCGCCCTTCGACAATGCGACGATGAAAAACTTGCCGGTTTCCCACAGGTTGTCATGCAGCGCCACCACGCGCCCTTGAACCTTGCTGTTCGGCGAACGCGGCACATAGACAAATTGCGACGTTTCCTTGCCCACCGCGATCAAACGGTCGTCGGTGTAAATCTCCTGCACGGACTTGACGATTTCAACACGGCTGATGTCGCCGAACTGACGCACGCGCGCCTCGCCCAGATACAACGCCATATAACCGAGCGTCGCCCCGCTGTCCGGGTCCACCAGTTTGTCGCCGCGGCGGTAGATATGCCAGTCCAAGCCCTTGTCTTTGGTCAGACCCTTGACGAAAGCGACGCTGCCGGCGCCCACGGCGACACGGCTTTCTTCCGTGGCCATGATGCGCGGCGCGCTATCCAGTTCGGTTTCGCTGACGATCATGGGCCGCGATAAAAACGCGTTGATGGCGGAAGGATGGATGGTCGGCACCGCCTGGGTGAGATCCTCGCGGCGCACGCTGGGCGAGAGTTTGACCGTGTCAACGCTCAAACGACCGGTGGCGCGATCCAGCACGATAATGTCGCCCGGGAAGATGCGATGCGGGTTGCGCACCTGCTCGCGATTCATGTCCCACAATTGCGGCCAGTTCCAGGGCTTTTCCAGATAGCGCCCCGAGATGCTCCACAGTGTGTCACCACGCTGGACGGTGTAACGATCCGGCGCTTCGGCCTTGAGATCCTGCGCGCCAGCAAAGGCGGTCAGAAGGAAGGAGGCGGCAAGAACCAGCAGCGATATAATCTTGGTTTTCATATAAGTACCCCAATGACAGTAACGTCAGGTTGGCTCCGTGCACCGCAGACCGTCCGCAGAAACGCTGCGAGGACGAGCGGTTTGTTGTACGCACGCAACATGACATTTTGGTTTAAATTCTGCATCTAGTGAATTCTATTAGCAAGATTTTTTGTGGCCAAGCTCCCTATTTTATTGTATCCAGACTTGCGGTTGCATACCGTGGCCGCCAAAGTCACGCAGGTCGATGACAAAATTCGTCAATTAATCAAGGACATGGGTGAAACCATGTATGCCGCGCCCGGAGTTGGTCTTGCCGCAACACAGGTGGACGTCCATCTGCGGATTATTGTCATCGACAGCTCTCCTACGCACGATCAGTTGCACGCCTTCATTAACCCGGAACTCCTTGAATTGTCAGGAGAAGCGGACTGCGAGGAAGGCTGTCTGTCGGTGCCCGGCATCTACGAAAAAGTGACCCGCGCGCAACGTATCCGCGTGCGCGCGCTCGACGAAAACGGCGTGCCGTTTGAACTGGACGCCGAAGGCTTGCAAGCGGTGTGCATTCAGCATGAAATGGATCACCTCGACGGCAAGGTGTTTGTCG
>CAWUUY010000370.1:0-13251 GCA_963924885.1 uncultured Burkholderiales bacterium
ACGCTCAAGGGCGCCCAAGACTTCTGCACTATCCGCTCCTACCTCGATACCATGCACAAACAAGGGCATAATCTGTTCGAGATACTACGCTCGGCATTCATGGGTTGCACGCCTTTGCCTGCTTCGCGCTGAGCTGTCACATATTTTTTAAAATAAATCGTTACGTATTGACCGCATTCAGCAGGCCATCCGCGACTTCGGCAAACCCCGCGCCACAGCGCTTCGTGCTGACATACGCCGGTAGCCGCTCGACGCGTGAACCGAATTCGATAATATTCGCCACGCCCACCGCGTGCGGAAAGTAGCCGAACATTGGTGCGTCGTTGGGCGAATCGCCGACGAACACATAGCTCGCGCGCGCCGCGTCGAGATCGACGCCGAACGCTTCGCGCATCAAGGCCTTGCTCATGGTCAGTTTGTCGTACGCTCCGAACCAGCCGTTGACGTGGATCGAACTCACCTTGGCGGTGAGACCGAGTTTTTCCATGCGTAAAACAATTTCATCGATGGCGGCTTGCGGCAGCGGCGGCACGTCTTCGCAAAAATCAATCGCCAGATCGGTTTCGCGGTAGTGCTGATCGGCGGCGATGGCCGTGCCGGGCACAGCATTGAGAATTTCCGCGCCGATCTGCGCGAGGCGGGCGCGATGCGCCGCGCGGTTGGCGGCGTCATCGGCAAAATGCCGCCGCATCTTGCGCGCGGTTTTGTCGTAATGAAAATAAAACGCGCCGTTTTCACCCACTACGCCATCCACCGGCCACATACGGGCAATGTGATCGCACCACCCGGCGGGCCGACCCGTCACCGGGATCACCAGCAGGCCCGCCTGTTGCAGGCGCTCCATCGCGCCGTAGGCCTCGGCGGTAATTTTTCCACCGGTGCTTAAGGTGTCGTCGATATCGCACAGCACGCCTTTGATGGCGCGCCGCGCAGCGCGTGGAAATTCCGTCAGCGGTTTCATGCGGCGCAGTGTTATTCCACGCCTTCCACTTCCACCATTGCCCAAACGCGGCGCATCGGCCCGCGCGTGCGGATCAATTCTGCGGCGGCGTTCTGCGCCATTTGCGGGTCGATCCATTGCGGCTTACCCAGCGTGCAGGACAAATACGCGCGGTGCGCATTTTCCTCAAGGAAAAACGCGCCGGTGACGCATTCCTCGATATCGCCGCCGGTGATGACGCTGCCGTGCGCATACAACAGCGCCGCGCGGTGCGAGCCGAGTGCGGTCGCCAGCGCCACGCCGCGCTCGGTGGTGCTGACCAGGCGCGGGTCTTTATAAATCGGTAGGCCATCCGCGAACAACGTGCCCATCAAATGAATTGGCTTTAGCGTGTGTTCCGCGCTGGTGGTGAAAGCCGTCGCGTGCATTCCGTGGTAGTGCATGATGCTGTTCACGTCGGGGCGCGCGCGGTAAATCTCGTGATGGATCGGCGCTTCGCCGGGCCGATCGCCCTTGCCGGCGAGTTGCTTGCCGCTCATGTCGTAGACCAGCATGTCGTCGGGCACGATGATGCGCCCCAGCGAATGACGCGTGAGCATATAGGTGTCCGTGCCGGGCAGCCGCACGCTGATGTGGCCGAAGCCCTCAATGAATCCGCGGCGGTACAAAAAGCGCCAGGCCTTCATGCATTTGTCCATCAGGGTCGATTCGGTGGAGGGCATGCGGTTCCTTATGCAAGTGAAGGTTGTGGATGCGGATCAAAGCCAAAACGTGTCGGCACGTCCGCGCATGGTACGGGTCCAAATTTGACGTTGCTGTCGCGAAAGCGCAGCCACAGCGGTATCGGGCGCTGGTGTTCGATAAACGGCAGCAGTTCATCGAACACGCTTTCCGTCACCACGTTGCCGTTGGCGTCAATCATCGATGCGAGCAGCAGCGGGTCCAGGTCTTGATCGTGAACGAGGCCGATGCCGCGGTCGGTTTCAATTAACACCGTGCCGAGTTCATCGATCCACGCGCCAAGCAGCGTGTTGACCGCGGCACCAGTGTGCATGGCCAGCGCCAGCGGTGCTGCCACATTGCTGGTGACGCGATACACCAACGGCGTGTAATCCAGATCAACAAACACCTGCTGCGGGCCGTTCTGAAAATACCAGCAACCGGCGTCGTCGTGCAGGTAATTGCGGCTGATGTAGGCGTTTATCGCCGCATTGCCGATGGTCTCGCGCTTGATGAGCCAGTTGCCGCGCCGGTCCAGCGCCAGCCAGCCGTAGACGGCGGGCACGTTAGGCCATTTGGCCATCGCCTGGCGAACGATGTCATCCATGGGTACGGGGCGAAGAGCAACCCATTACCGCAAAGGCGCAAAGGCGCAAAGAAACCGCAAAGGAAAGCAAAGACATGGGCTGGGTGCTATGGTGTTTCATGCGGGGTTCTTTGCGTAATCTTTGCGTCTTTGCGGTGCCTGTTGAAGTTCGTTATTTCATGTACGTCTTGATCCATTCCTTGTATTGCGCGTTGTGCGTCATCTTGTCCATTTCTTCGTTGGACGCGATTTTGGATTTCAGCTCGGCGGGCGCGCCACCGTTATACAGATGCGAGTACACCTCGCGCAGTACTTTCACCGCCGCCGCCAGCGGCTGATGGCCTTGCAGCACCACGCGCGCGCCGGCGTCGAGAAACTGCTCGCGCGTTATCGACCCGGGCGCCGAGCCGACGATGATTGGCAGTTTGGCGGCCTCATGCACCGCCTTGATTTGCGCGATGTTTTCCGCGCCGACGACAAAAATGCAATCTACGTCGCAAGCCGCATACGCCTTGGCGCGCGCGCAGGTGGCTTCTGTGCCTTCGACTTTCAGCGCGGCCGTGCGGCCCGCGATCACGGTGGCCGGGTCTTTTTTCGCCGCCACGGCGGCTTTCAACTTGCCGACCATTTCTTCGACGGAAATCAGCTCATCCTTGGTCTGCCCAAAACGCAGCGGCAGCGCCGGGTCTTCAATGCTCATCGCCGACACGCCGGCGTGTTCGCACTCGATCACCGTGCGCATCACGTTCAGCGCATTGCCGTAGCCGTGATCGGCATCGACCAGCAGCGAAATATCCGAGGCGCGCATGATGCGGCGAATCTGATCGGCGAATTCGGTGAGGGTCAGCACAATCAAATCGGGCGCGGCCAGCGTGCTGTTCGACGACACTGAACCGGCCAGAATGCCGAGCGTGTAGCCCACGTCCTGCGCGATGCGCGCCGACAGGCCGTCATACACACTGGCGGGGGAGAACAACTGGTTTCCGTTCAAAATGGCGCGCATGCGTAGTCGTTGTTCGGTGGGGCTTAACATGATTTCTCCGTGATTAAAAAAGTTAATAAAAATAAATAGTTACAATGATGTGTGTTTCAGGGCTGTGTGCAATACGATCACTCTACCCGTATCCCCGCTTTGCGGATCACGCCGTCCCACTTGGCGATTTCGGCGCGCACCAGTTTGGCGTAGTCGTCCGAGGCGCCGCCGCTTGGATCGTAACCGAGTTCATCAAGCCGCGTGCGCAGCGCCGGATGCGCGAGTGCTTTATTGAATTCTGCATTGAGCCGCGCGATGTTGTCGGCGGACGTGCCCGCGGGCACCAGCAGGCCGCGATGCGTGGTGGCGTCGAGGCCTGGTAATCCCGCTTCGGCGAATGTGGGCACGTTGGGTACGGCGGCTTTTCGCGTCGTGCCTGTGATGCCGATGGCGCGCAGGCGTCCGTTTTCGATAAAGCCGCGCGCGGAGTTAACCCCCGCGAACGTCACCGTGACTTGTCCGCCCAGCGTATCGGTGAGCGCCGGTGCAACCCCTTTGTAGGGCACGTGTAACAGGTTGATGCCGGCGGCGAGCTTCAGCAGTTCGCCTGCGAGATGCGAGCCGGTGCCGTTGCCACCCGACGAATAAATAATTTCGCCGGGGCGTGATTTCGCAATCGCGATCAGTTCTTTCAGATTACGCGCGGGCAGTGAAGGATGCACCACCAGTATCACCGCGCTGGAGGCCAGATTCACCACAGGCGCCAGGTCGCGCTGGCTGTCGTAAGGCAGTTTCGCCAGCAGCGCCGGATTCGCGTAGTACGCCAGATCGACAATCAGCGCGGTATAACCATCCGGCGCGCTTTTCGCCGCGAGTTGCGTGCCGATCACGCTGCCGCCGCCGGGGCGGTTGTCCATAATGAATTGCTGCCCGATGGTCTCCGACACGCGCGCCGCTATCGGGCGTATCAGCATGTCGCTGCCGCCGCCTGGCGGATAGGGGATGACCACTCGCACGGCGCGCGAGGGGTAGCTCTGTGCCGCCGCTTGTACTGCGATCAAAGCAACACAGAAGGCAACCAACCGCCGTGCGATCACAGCGATTTATGCGTGCCGTCGCAAAACGGCGCGTTCTTGCTACGCTTGCAGCCGCACAGGCGCTTGGTTTCGGCTTGCGTGAGGGTGAATTTTTTCGGCGTGAACTCCGTGCCCTTGTGTGATCCGTCGCAGAACGGCTGCTTTTTCGACTGGCCGCAGGCGCACCACCAGTAATCACCGGCGGCGAGTTCAACGGGGTAAGAGGCTTTTTGTGCGATGAAGGGTTCGGCCATGGTGTTGCTCCTTGATAACATGCTGGACTAATTTGGCCTATGATTCTAACGTAGAGTGACGCGCGGGCTAAAACACTATTGCGACGGCGCGTCGGAACTGCATGGGTAACCGATTGTTTTGCAGCATTATTAACGGAGGCACTATGAAAGCGCTTGGGTATTTTATTTGCGCAATGGCGTTCACCGGCGCGCTCGCCGGCTGCGGCGCGGAAGTGGCGACCACGGCGGCCACGGGTGCCGCGATCAAAAAGCAGGAACTCGAAGCCGGCAAACAGATGAAAGAAATAGCCGACAAAAAAATAAACGAGGCGACGGAAGCGATGCAAAAGCGCGCCGAGGAACAGGCGAAAGCGGATAAGTAGTTGGGTGTTCCCGTACCCTCGCGCTACGGTGCGCTGATTAGTTGCGCAAAGCGCGTCAGATCGCGCCCATCGACATCCGACACCGCCGCGAAACGCATGCCGTTCGCTGACCAGGTGGTCACGCTGAATCTGCGCACGTTGGTGGTGGCGATGGCCTCCGTTACGTCATGTTGCGCGCGATCTCCGGCGCGCCATACGAATAGATTGATGACGTGCTTGCGGATCTGGTACACCACTGCGGCGGCCTGCCGGTCGGCGACCTGATCGAGCCGCCCGCCGATAAGCTCAAAGCCGTCCTCCGCCAGGTCTTTGATCGGCGGCGCGATATCAATCTTGCCCTGAAACCACGGCTTCACGGTGTGGCGGTCGCTGGAGGCGACTTGCGTCAAGGGGCGCGTGGGTGCGAGCGCGGCGACCTGGCTGGTGACTGCCAACTCACGCAGCGGGTCATCCTTTCGCGGTTGTGCAAGCCAATAGCCATTGATGAAACCCGAGAGCGCAGCGATGGAAGCGAACGCAGCGGCATGCCACCACGACAACCACCCCACACGTGGTTTTTCCATCGGCGCCGATGGCATCATCGACACTTCGAGTTCGCGTCGCACGGCCGGTGCCAGCGCCGCCGGGGCCTTGAAGTAAGGCGCGTGCGCGAGTACCGCCTGCCGTAGAGTACCGCGCTGGTCACGCAACGCGGCGCATGCTTCGCATTGCACCAGATGCGCGGCAATCTCGCCCGTGGTGGCGTGATCCAGCTCGCCGTCGAGCACTTGTTGTAAACGCGCGCAATTCACGATCTTTTCCTCTCGCGGGATTCCTGTAGCCGCTGTTGCAGCAAGTCGCGGCCCCGTAACAAACGCGACATCACGGTGCCGATCGGCACATCGACGATGGCGCTGATTTCCTTGTAAGACAATTCTTCCAGTTCACGCAGCACCAGCACCTCAAGGTGTTCGCGCGGCAGCGTGGCCAGCCCCTCGTGCAGCCAGCGCGCGTCGGACGCGCGTGCCGCCGTGCTTTCGGCGGACTCAACCACCGTAGCGGTATGCACGTCCTCGTCGTACGATTCATCCGCGCCGCGCACGCGCTGATCCTTCAGCTAATCCAGACAGGTGTTGCGCACGATCGCCATGAACTGCGCCTTGGGGCTGGGGCCGCTTGGGGTGCCGAGGCTGTCAAAAAAACGAAACGCCCGCAGACCCGCCTCCTGCACCGCGTCATCGGCGCCGGCGGCATCGCGCGTCAGCCAGCGCGCGAGGTTATACGCTGCGTCCAGATGCACCAGCACCACGGATTCAAAGCGCGACAGCTTCCCGGAATCCGGCAACCCATGGCTCCGAAAGAGATCAATAGAGACAAGGCTCTACCGTACGCGGGTTTATTCCACGAGTTTGCAATTTTGGCTCGCCAGACTTTTGTGAGGATGCATCAATACCAGAGTCGTCATTCCCGCGAAGGTGGAAATCCATGCGTTGTGCCCTATGGCACAGTGTTCGCAGGAATGACGGCTTGGGGTTTGATGTATTTATACAAAAGTCGAGCGAGCCTTATTTCATGACGTAATTTTGCTTTAACCCCATTTCAGGCGCGCTCCCGTTTACAGCCTCAGCATCGCAGTGATGCGAAACCTACACAGGAAAGCGCCATGAAATTACGTAATAAAATCATATATTTATCTGTGTTAGCGGGTTTTTCCGGTGCGGTGGGCGCTGTGGGTAATATGGCCGACGTGACGGTCTACGACCGCGTGGAAAACCGCACGCTGCCGATCCATCAGCACAACGGGCGTTATTACGTGGTCGGCAAACCCGGCAACGAATACCAGATACGCGTCGCCAATCGCGGGCGGCAGGAAATTTTGTCGGTGGTGTCGGTTGATGGGGTGAACGCGGTGTCGGGCAAAACCGCCAACTGGAATCAAACCGGCTACGTGCTTGGCAACTACCAGGCGTTCGACATCCGCGGCTGGCGCAAGAGCACGGATCGCATTGCGGCGTTTTTCTTTACCGAGCACCAGAATTCGTACGCCGCGCGCACCGGGCGTCCGCAGAACGTGGGCGTGATTGGCGTGGCTGTGTTTCAAAAGAAGTATGAACCGCCGGTACGCATAGACCCGCCGGTGCGTCCGTGGCCGCGTCCGCGTTCTGATTCACCGTGGCCTTCATCGAGCGAGGGCGCGGCGAGCGGTGCGCCGAGGGATAGCGCGCGCGCCGAGGAATCGCCGGCCACACGTTCGGCACCCGCGCAAGCCGGTGCGCCGTCGGGCGCGATGGAAGATCGTGCCGCTGGCCACGCAGAGATGTCACGCGCGCCGCAAAAATCCACCACGCTGGGTACCGGCCACGGTCGTATAGAAGAATCCCATATCACCTACACCAACTTCGAGCGTGCGACTTCGACGCCAGCAGAAATCATCACCATTCATTACGATACCTACGAAAACCTGCTGGCGCAGGGCGTGATTCATCAGCCGCCGGTGTTTGCGCGGCCCACGCCGACGCCGTTTCCGGGGCAGTTTGTGCCGGATCCGCGCTAACGCGTATGGCGTGATTTTCGGTTGCCGGTATGCGCGCGCTTCTGCATACTGGTAGCCGTTATGGATGCCGCCACCGCCGTCAGCGACGAACAACTCTTGCTTGCCTACCGCGACGGTGACGCCGGGGCGTTCGATACGCTGTATCGGCGCCACAAAGGCCCGGTCTATCGCTACATGCTGCGCCAGTGCCGTAACGCGGGCGTGGCCGACGAGTTGTTTCAGGATGTGTGGATGAACCTGATTCGTGCGCGCGAGAGTTACACCGTGCAGGCAAAATTCACCACCTATCTTTACAAACTCGCGCACAACCGGCTGATCGATCATTATCGCAAGCACGGCAATGCGGCGATGGTGTCGTTTGATGATGACAGCGAAGATCACGACGGCGCGCCGCTGATCGCGGAACCGCAAGCAGCGCCACGCGACGAGCCGGAGCGCCATCTGGATGTGAAGCAGCAGGCGGCGAAGCTGCTGGAATTGCTGGGCGCGTTGCCTGAATCGCAGCGCGAGGCCTTCGTGATGCAGTACGAAGGCGGCATGAGCGTGGAAGAAATCGCCGACGCCACGGGTGTGACGCGCGAGACAGCGAAAAGCCGTTTGCGTTATGCGTTGGCGAAAATCAGGGAAGGACTGGCATCGTGGCAATGAGCGACGACAACCTGGAACGTGATCCGATGCTGGCGCGGTTGCTGGCTGCGTCTTCACGCGACGAGCCGCCGTCCGCGCTGGACGCGGCGATACTCGCGGCGGCCCGGCGGGAAGTGCATGCGGGTTCGCAAGCCGTGGCCGGTGGCGAAGAAGCAAGTGCGCCGCCGGTACGTGTCAAACGCAACTGGTACATACCGGTGTCGATCGCAGCGGTGCTGGTGCTGAGTGTCAGCCTGGTGCGCCTGATGCAGGAAGAAAAAGGCGACGAGTTGTCGCAACCGCCGGCTGCCTCGCGCCCGTTGCCCAAGTCTGCACCCGCGCCTGCTGCCGAACCTGCCGCCGCTTCGCCGGAAAAAGCGGACGCGATGCTGCGCGATACGACGCCGCCCAAACCCAAGCTGGCGGAAGAAAAACGCGCCGCGCCGCCGCCAGCGGTTATGGCGCCAACTGCGCCCGAAGCCTATGCCGAATCAGCGAAAAAGCAGCGCGCGGAGAAAACCGAAGCCATGGCAGACGGTGTCACCGTCATGGGCGGTGCGCGCAGGGATCAAACGCCCGGCGCCGCTGGTGGGATGGCCAGTGGCGCACCCGCACCCGTGCAGCGGGCGGAGCCGTTTCCGGCAGCGCGCGAACGCGAAGCGCCGGCGACAGCCGCCGCGCCCCCACAACCCGCCCGCGACGCCATGGAAACGCGACCGCGCACCGAGGCGGATCGCAGTCTGACGCGGGGGGCGGTAACCGAAGCGCCGCTCGCCGCCGCGCCGGTTGTGCCGGAAGCCAAAGTACTGGCCGCACCGCGCCGTGCCGCGCCTGCCGACGATGCATTGACGCAATCCGCGCCGGCACAGGCCGAACGTCGGTCCATGGCGGGGGCGCTGCCTCCGCCAGCGGCAAAGATGGCGGCGCCGCCACCGGCCAAGCCCGCCGCAACCCCGCGTCCCGTGGTCTGGCGCGGTCTCGAAGATCAGCCGCCGGAAAAGTGGCTGGAGCGATTGGCCGAGTTCCGGCGCGATAACCGGCAGGCCGACGCCGACGAGTTGCTGGCGGAGTTCCGCCGGCGCTTTCCCGACCATCCCGCTGCTCGTTGATGGCCGGCGAACAGCACGTCGGCGCGCCGCCGGACGACACCAAACCCGTGCCGCCGGACGCCGACAATTACACCGGCTGTTGCGACAGCGGCTGCACGCCGTGCATATACGATCTGTATTGGGAAGCGATGGCGCGTTACGAGCAGGCGCTGGCCGCCTGGCACGAGCGGCATCCGGTGGACTCGGAGACACGCGGGGCAGAGACACGCGGGTGAGCTAAGTCCTTGTCGTATATGGGGTAAATTTTTAACTATTTGTTTTTAAACAATAAAATAATTAGCGTTCGCTAACATTGCTGGAACAGGCTAAAAAATTCTCATCTTTATGCGCCGCACTTTTTTGTTCAATTTTATTAAAAATAGTTTTAATTATACTAATAAAAACAATAAGTTAATTTAATATTGCAACGCAGCAATCCCTGTGTCAGAATCACCGGTGTTCTGGGGGCGTCTGAAATTTGGGGTTGCGCGCCCGCATGGCGCTCAATAGAATTGCCCCACTTTTTCCTGCCCCTGCCCTAAACCACTAAAGATTGTGGTTTCAGGGTGATAGAACCACAAGGGAGCAATTTCACCTCGGCCCACGTGGCGTTCGAGGCAGCCCCAACCGGCCATCAAGAGTCCGGCAGACCAAGGAGGTTTTGCATGTACGCAAAATCGATCATTAAGCACGTGCGGGAACGTTTGGCCGCAGGTGGGTGGACGCAGCAACTGAGTTTTGTGCCGGTGGTCATGGCTTTGGTCGTGGTAGCACTCCCTTTCACCTTGGCGCAGCGCGCGGGTTCCATCAGCGCGGCGGGTGCGCCCGGCGACGCCGATATGGCAGTGGTGGAGTCGGCTGACAGCAGCCTCGTCAAGACGGCGGCTAACCCGCGTGCGGCTTTGCAGGAAGATCGGCGTCACGCGATCGTGGCCGAATACATGGCGCGTCGGTTCTTCGTGTCCAAGCAGGTGATGCTGGACTGGGTGAAAACCGCGCATGTCGTGGGCCGCCAGTACAACGTGGATCCAACATTGCTGGTGGCGGTGATGACGGTGGAATCGAGCTTTAACCCCATCGCCGAAAGCGTGGCCGGCGCCAAGGGGCTGATGCAGATCATTCCGCATTATCATCTGGAGAAATTCACCGAGTTCGGCGGCGAGCAGGCAGTGTTCGATCCTCGCACCAATATTGCCGTCGGCGCCAAGATTATTCGGGAATACCTACAAATGTACCAGGGCAACCTGTTTACCGCTTTGCAAATGTATGCCGGTGCGCTGCCGGATCACGACGCGTCGTACACGCACAAGGTGCTAAACGAAAAAGACCGGCTGGATGTCATTATGGGCCTGCCCAAGACGGATCGCGGTGGACGCGTTGCCAACTCGGCTCCTGCTGCTGCCCCTGCCGCGGCGACTACGACCGAATCCAAAGAACGCGTGCAGGTGATTATTCCGCCGGCTTCCTCGCCGATCCCGCCGGCCTTGCAACTGACGGTGCCCCCTGCGCCTCCGACGCCGCCCGCGCCCGCGCCGGCGCTGCCCTCCGCATCCGTGCCGAGTCCCGTCGCCGCCCTGCGCCTGCCGTAGTTTCGGGCGGTTTCGCTATATAGTATGGCCTTGCGCCGCCGCCCGTGGTTTAACCTCGGCGGCGCGGGAGCCTGCCATGTCCGAACCCGATCTGCCCAAAGACTTTATGGCGTTCATGCAAAAAATGTGGAACCCGATGTCGTTTCCGGTTCCCGGCATGTTCATGCCCACGGCCAACGTCGAGGACATCGAAAAGAAAATCGCTGAACTCAAAGGCGTGGAAACCTGGCTCACCATGAACATCGGTTTTATCCAGATGACGGTGAAAACACTCGAAATGCAAAAATCCGCGCTGGCGACATTTAACGCCGGCGTGCAGGCGGGCAAGACCGACAAATAAAATGGCAGCGCATTGCCGGGAGGAGCAGGCGGCATGAAGCAGGTATCACGATGGGAGAAAGCGGCGCTTGTGCTGGCGGCGTGCGGGTTGTGCGCGGCGGCGCAGGCGCAAAACCCTTCGACAGGCTCAGGACAGGCTTATCCGGTCAAACCCATCCGCGTCATCATCCCCGCCGCCGCGGGCGATTCGTGCGATGTGTTGTCGCGGCTGGTGGGCCACCGGGCCAGTGAAAAGCTCGGCCAGCAGTTCGCGGTGGACAATCGCCCCGGCGCGGCCGGGCAGCTCGGTCTGGAACTGATTGCGCGCGCGCCGGCCGACGGCTACACCATCGGCTGCGGGCAGGGCGGCAACATGGTGGTGCTGCCGATTTCCCAAAGGAAAGTGCCGTACGACACCCACAAGGATTTCGCGCCGATTGCGCTGATGGCGTCGAATTTTCTGGCGCTGGCGGTGCATCCTAGCGTGCCGTTCAAAAATGTGCGTGACCTGATTACGTACGCCAAGGCGAATCCGGGCAAGCTGACTTTCGGCACCACCGGCGAAGGCGCGTTTTTGCATTTCGCTACGGAGCTTTTTCGCCGGGAAGCCGGGTTCACCTATCTGCACGTGCCTTTCAAAAGCACGACGGCGATTTTTACCGACATCATGGGCGGACGCATCGACGCCACGCTCGGTTCGTTCATCTCCGTGCAGCCGCACGCAGCGACCGGGCGGCTGAAAATCCTTGGCGTGGCCCGCGCGACGCGCGCGCCCAACTACCCCAACTATCCGACCATCGCCGAGACCGTGCCGGGTTATACCTCCGGGGGCTGGTTCGGATTTATCGCGCCAGCCGGCGTGCCGAAAGACACCATCGCGCTGCTCAACCGTGAGCTCAACGCCGCGATGAAACTGCCGGACGTGCGCGAAAAACTCACCGCCTTCGGTCTGGAAATCCATACCGAATCGCCGGAATACTTTAGCGACGTGATACGCCGCGACTTCGCTTTGTGGGGCAAGCTGGCGAAGGACATCGGTTTCAAGCCGCAGTAATCGACGTGCCGTAAAAACGTTCGGAGGTGTTTGTGATGGCCGCGAGCATGATTCGTAACTATCTGTTTTTATTTGTATTTTTTGTTTTATCTAGCGGTGCGCGAGCACAGGCGTACCCCGCCAAACCCATCCGCGTCATCATCCCCGGCGCGCCGGGCGACACCTGCGACACCATGCTGCGGCTGATCGGCCACAAGGTCTTCGAGAAAACCGGCCTCGGCTTCGTGATGGATAACCGCCCCGGCGCGATGGGGCAGATCGGCCTGCAAGTCATCGCGCAAGCGCCCACCGACGGGTACACCATCGGCTGCGGGCAGGGTGGCAACATGGTGATCGTGCCGCTGGCGTATAAAAAAGTCGCCTATGATTCGCTCAGGGACTTCGCGCCGATCACGCTGATGGCGTCGAATTTTCTCGCGCTGGCGGTGCATCCCAACGTGCCGTTCAAAACCGCGCGCGAACTCATCACCTACGGCAAGGCGCATCCCGGCAAGCTCAACTTCGGCACCAACGGCGAAGGCGCGTTTTTGCATTTTGCCACCGAGTTGTTTCGCAAAGTGGCGGGCTTTACCTACTACCACGTGCCATTCAAGAATGCCGGCCTGATCGTCACCGACTTAATCGGCGGGCGCATTGATGCGACGCTAAGTGCGTTTATCACCGTGCAGCCGCACGCGGTATCGGGGCGGCTGCGCATCCTGGGGGTGGCGCGCGAAACACGCGCGCCGAACTACCCGCAGTGGCCAACGCTGAGTGAGGCCGTGCCCGGCTTCCAGTCCGGCGGCTGGTTCGGCGCCATCGCGCCGGCGGGCATGGCTAAGGATCAAATCGCGTTTCTCAATCGTGAAATGAACGCCGCCATGCGCACGCCAGACATTCGCGACAAAGCCGCGATACTCGGACTGGATCTGCACACCGAATCACCGGAGTTTTTCACCGACACCATCCGTCGCGATTTTGAGAAATGGGGCAAGCTTGCGCAGGATATTGGGTTTAAGCCGCAGTAGCAAAGCGTTTTGCTGGCTTTCGATTACGACAACACTAACCTTGTCATTCCCGCGCAGGCGGGAATCCATAACACTGTGCCATATGGCACAACGCATGGATTCCCGTCCCCGACTCAAGCATTCG
>CAWUUY010000371.1:0-3789 GCA_963924885.1 uncultured Burkholderiales bacterium
GCCGCGCCGTGGCGCGCGCCCCGTGGCTGCGTTGCTCGGCGGTTTTTCGACACGCAAGTAGCGGTCGTCAGCCCCGGCGCAGACCGATCGGCGCCATCGGTTTATGGAAGCCCTCTCCCTGCCTGAACTAGCGTTTTTCGCCTTCATCATCACGCTGTCGTATGCGATACGCGGCAGCGCCGGCTTCGGCGGCGTCACGGTGCCGCTGCTCGTCTACATCCTGCCGCTCAAAATCGTGGTGCCGGTGGTCACCTTTCTGGGCGTGGTGTCCTCGTGCGCGATTTTCGCCTCCGACCGCCGTTACATCGACTGGAAAGCCGTGCTGCGCGTGCTACCTGCAACGCTGGTGGGCGCGCTGATCGGCCTGTATTTTTTTAGCGCGCTCGATCAGCGCACCCTGACACGCGCGCTGGGCGTGGTGATCATCGCCTACGGCGCATACTCGTTGTGGGCGACCTGGCGCGACACACCGAAAATGCAGTTGCCCGCGCAACTGCTGACACACACGGTCGGCATCGTCGCGGGCTTTGTCGGCACGCTGTTCGGCTCGATGGCGGGCATGTTTTATGCGGTGTATCTCGATCTGCTGCAACTGGCGAAGAACGAGTTCCGCGCCACCGCCTCGGCCATCTTGTTGGGCTTGGGCACGGTGCGCGGCGTAGGCTACATCGCCGTCGGCGCCTACGACCGCGACGCGATGATTGCCTGCGCCGTGGCGTTGCCGCTGATGGGTATCGGCGTGTTCCTCGGCAGCCGCATCCATGCCAATCTGAGCGGTATTGCGTTCAAGCGCATGGTCGCCGGCATATTGATATTGAGCGGCATTCCGCTGTTGGCGCGCTGAGGGTGGCGCGTTGGCGCTGGCGCTATAACCTCTTGTCTCCATACTGAATTCTCTGCATGGGCAAGCTGACGCAAGAACAAATCGCACGCTGGAAACACGATGGTTTTCTGTCGCCGTTTCCGCTGCTGAACAAAATCGAACTTCAAGCCTGCAGCGGCGGCCTCGCGCGCTTTGAACAAAGGCTGGGGGCGCCCTTCAATGCCAGCGAAGAACTCAAGTGGCGCACCATGCCGTATCTGGTGCTGCCGTGGGCGGCGAATCTCGCACGCGATCCGCGCATCCTGGATATCGTGGAAGACCTGATCGGCCCCGATATTCTGATTTTCACCAGCACGTTTTTTATCAAAGAGCCGCACTCGCCCACCATCGCGGCATGGCATCAGGACTCCACCTACTACGGCCTCGACCCCAAGGATGAAGTCACGGTGTGGGTGGCGCTGTCGGATGCCAACGAAGCCGCCGG
Organism: uncultured Burkholderiales bacterium; assembly: GCA_963924885.1. GTDB lineage: Bacteria > Pseudomonadota > Gammaproteobacteria > Burkholderiales > SG8-41 > UBA5216. Next base: position 1,308 of record CAWUUY010000371.1, read on the forward strand.
CTGCATGGACGCGCTGTCGTTTCGCGGCAAACCACGGCAGTTAAGCCATGTCTCGCGCGTGGTGAAAAACAGCGTCAACCGCGCAAGTCAGGTCATCACCGAACCGTTGGACGAAGGCACGCCTGTGGCCATGCCAATGGCGGCGGGATCGTTTTCGATGCATCACGGCCTGTGCCCGCATCGCTCCGGCCCGAACACCGCTAATCATCGGCGCATCGGACTAGGCCTGAATTACATCGCGACATCGGTTCGACCGGTGGGATCGATCAAACCCGCCAGGATGCTGGTGCGCGGCACCGACCGCTACCACCACTTCGAGAAAGTCGGCCCGCCCAATGCCGAACTGGATGCGCACAGCGTGGCCACGCACGAGCGGGCCACGACGTTATATCGCGAGTGTTATCTCGAGCAAGAAGCGCGGCATGCGCGCTTGTCACCCTGATACGCCAGATCAATCCACCCGCGCGCCCGACTCCTTCACGGCCTTGGTAAAACGCGCGATTTCGTTCCTGATGCGTTTGCCGAATTCATCCGGCGTGGCAACCGCCGTATCAAAGCCTTGTTGCGCGACCTTTTCCGCTACATCCGGCTGCTTCATCAGCCGCGCGACTTCGCCGTACATCTTGTCGATGATCGGCTTGGGCGTATCCATGGGCATCATGATGCCCACCCAGTTGCCCAGCACAAAATCCTTGTAACCCTGATCCGCCATGGTGGACACCTCCGGCAGGAAGGAATGCCGCTTATCCGCCATGATCGCGATGGCGCGCACGCGGCCCGACTTGATCGCCGGCAGCAGATCGGGGATGCCGTTAATCAGCAGGTGCGCCTGACCGCTCATCATGTCGGGGATCGCTGGGCCGTTGCCCTTGTACGGCACGTGCGTCGCGTCAAAGCCCACCGCGCGTTTCAACATCTCGCCGGAAAGATGGCTGATGGTGCCGTGGCCACCGGAGGCGTTTACCATCTTGATGGATTTCGACACCGCCACCAGATCCGGCACGGTCTTGGCGGCGATGCCGTTATGCACCGTCACCACCAGCGGCGTATAGGCCAGCAGCACCACGGGCGCCAGATCGCGTTCAAGGTTGTAGCCGAGTTTCGCGTACAGCGATTGCGAGATCACCTGCGCGGTGCTCACGTTAAGCATGGTGTAGCCGTCGGGCGCGGCTTTCGCCACCAGCTCGGTGCCCAGATTGCCGCCGGCACCGGAACGATTATCCACGATCACCGGCTGCCCCCAACTGTCCGCCAATTTCTGTCCGACGATGCGCGCCAGTATGTCGTTCAACCCGCCGGGCGAAAAAGCGACGACGTAACGGATCGGTCGCGTGGGATAGGCTTGCGCGTGCGCGTCTGCAAACGAGGCCAGCGCCAATATCGACAGAGTCGACAGCGCCGCGGATGCGGCGGCGGCGCGAAAAATCCAGGGCATGAAATCGTGCTCCTGATGGTAAATTGCTGATCGTTGATCGGAATCAATCCTGCGATTATAGGGCCACCCGTGATTGCGTTGAACCCCGGTAAAATACGTGCCCGAATGCACAATGCCGCCGCCCTCTCCTTGCTGACCACACATGCCCACAAACAATAGCCTGTGGTTCAGGCCCGACACGCTGTTTCGACTGACCGACAGCGCAACCTGGTCGCGCGGCATGGCGATTTTTCGCAGCGGCGACAACGTGCGCAGCCTCGACATCGAACTCGTCGGCAAGCAATGGCTGCTCACCGGCGCGGTGCAGGGCAGCCGGCCCCGCCCGTACGAGCTCGTCATCGAAGTGAGCTTTTTGTCCGCCGACGCCGTGCGCTCATGGAACAGCAACTGCTCTTGCCCGGTCGGCCATCAATGCAAGCACGGCATCGCACTGATGATGGAGGCCACGCACAGAGGTAAAAATATACTTAATAATCAATTACTTACAACAAATGAACCGCTGACACCCGGTCTCGCGACCCTGCGCGAGGCCTCCAAAACCCGCATGGAAGAAAATGCGCGGGCACAGGCAGAGAGCCAACTGCTGCGCTGGATGCAGGACATGGATCGCGTCAGCGGCGTGGCCCCAAGCGTTACGGCGTTTGACGAGGATAAAACGTACCTGCCCGGATATGCGCGCACCACCCACCACAGAAAAGAGCAATACCTTTATTTGCTCAGCGTGGCGCATGCGGATAGCGCCAAACCGCAATTGCACCTGGACACCATGGTGTCCTACATCAAGACCAACGGCGATTGGGCCAAGAGCAGAATTCTCCGCTACCCGCCGTATCAGGGCGACCCAACCTATGACCAGGCGACACCCGCCGACCGCGAAGCGCTGCAACTGATACGCACCATGTCGGGCACGCTATACAACGCCTACAACTCTAACTTCAGCGGCACGCCGCAGGGCCGCTCCGGTCAGATCATGCTGGAACTCGCCGCCGGCACGGGCCGGCTGTTTGTGAACAACGGGCAGGGCGCCCCTGCGCAACCGGTGCAGTG
>CAWUUY010000372.1:0-3354 GCA_963924885.1 uncultured Burkholderiales bacterium
TCACCATGCCCGGCAAAAGGCACGCCGCCAGCGCCCGGCCCAGGGCCAGGGTGTCGGCTTCGGCGGGAAGCGAGCGGGTAAACTCGGTCATATGAAATTAAGTGAAATTGACCCGGCGAGGCTCGCGCAAAACATCAAGCAATGGGCGCGTGAACTCGGTTTTCAGCAGGCCGGCATCGCCGACTGCGATCTGTCGGCGGCGGAACCCAAACTGATGGCATGGCTGGAAAAAGGTTGGCACGGCGACATGGATTATATGGCACGCCATGGCACGGCCCGCAGCCGTCCGCCCGCGCTGGTGCCGGGCACGCTGCGGGTGATATCCGCGCGCATGGATTATCTGCCCATGGCTGCACGCGACATGGAGGATGTGCTGGCCGAGCCGCATCGCGCCGCCATCGCGCGCTACGCGCTGGGACGCGATTATCACAAAGTGCTGCGCAACCGTTTGCAACAACTGGCGGATCGCGTCAGCGCCGCCATCGGCGAGTTTCAGTACCGCGTGTTCACCGACAGTGCGCCGGTGATGGAAGTCGAGCTGGCAGTAAAGGCGGGCATCGGCTGGCGCGGCAAACACACGTTGCTGCTGAACTGCGAAGCGGGATCGTATTTTTTTCTCGGTGACATCTACACCGATTTGCCGTTGCCCGTGGATGCGCCGCAAGGCGACCACTGCGGCACCTGCGGCAAATGCATCACCGTATGCCCGACGCAGGCCATCGTCGCGCCCTATCAACTGGATGCGCGGCGCTGCATTTCGTATCTCACGATTGAGCACAAAGGCTCGATACCGGAGGCGCTGCGCCCGCTGATCGGCAACCGGGTTTACGGCTGTGACGATTGCCAGATGGTTTGTCCGTGGAACCGTTTTGCACAGGCCAGCAGTGAGCCGGATTTCGCCGTACGCAATGGGCTGGACAACGCCACGCTGGTGGAGTTGTTTGCGTGGAGCGAAAGCGAATTCAACGACAAGCTCGCGGGTACCGCGATCCGGCGCATCGGTTATGAACGCTGGCTGCGTAATCTGGCGGTGGGGATGGGTAATGCGTTGCGGGCTTTGGATGATGCACCTGCCGCGCAAGCCATTGAGGACGCATTACACGCTCGCGCCGATCATCCGTCGGCGCTGGTGCGCGAGCATGTGGCGTGGGCATTGTGTTGTAGATTAAATATAAATTAAAACAATATGTCATGTTTATTTTTCTGAGCGAGTTACTTCGTAGCGTGGTGTATCCTTCACGCCATTTGAGGCCATGCGCCTGATCGAAGGTGATTGGCTCACAATCACACGAACTTCGTGTTACACGGTTATCGTGTTAATCGGGATCGTCGTGCGTTGTGAGCTGTGAATCGTTCTGAGGTTCTGAGGCAAATCATGAAAAATGTCACCGTCACTGTGGAAGAAGAAGTACTTGAATGGGTGCGGGTCAAGGCCGCGCGTGACAACGCCAGTGTTTCGCGCTATCTAGGCCAACTGGTCGAATAAGCGCGCGTGCGCGACGGCGCCTACGAGCGCGCCATGCGCGCCGCACTCAAATTTCAGTCCTTGCCCTTTGCTGAAAACACCCGCTATTTGAGCCGTGGTGAGGCGAACGACCGTGCCGGTCTTCGTTGACACCAACGTCCTGATCTACGCGCTCGACCCGCGCGATGCGGTCAAACAAGGCGCGGCGCAAGCATGGCTCACGCGCTGCTGGCAGACACGCAGCGGGCGAGTTAGCACGCAGGTGCTCAACGAGTTTTACGTCAATCTGATGCGCCTCAATGGAGACGAATTCAAGGCGAGCGCACGTGCTGAGATCCGGCATTTGATGGCATGGAATCCGTGCGCGATAGACAGCGCCCTGCTGGAAACCGCATGGGGAATCGCCGACGAGGCGAACGTGTCGCACTTGGATGCATTGATCGTCGCCGCCGCGATTCACCAAGGGTGCGAAACCCTGCTTTTCGAGGATTTACAGCATGGCCAAACCATTGAGGGTGTGCGGATTGTCAGTCCGTTTCAGGTTGCCGCCTAAAGGTATTGGCATTACACCTTACTCAGCCTTGATGCTGGCCTCCTTGACGACTTTGCCCCAGCGCGCGTACTCCCCGCGCAGAAACGCCGCCGTCTGATCGGGCGTGCGGGCCTCCGGTTCGCCGCCCATCGCGCGCAGGCGCGATTGCACGTCCGGCGGCGACATCACCTTGACGGTTTCGGCGTGCAGCCGCTCGATGATCGCGCGCGGCGTGCCCGTGGGCGCCATCAGCGCGTACCAGTTCACTGCCTGCAGTTCCGGCATGCCCGCCTCGGCTGATGTGGCCATGTCCGGCATGGATTGGGAGCGCTTGGCGTCCATCACCACGATGCCGCGCATGCGTCCATCCTTCGCGTAACTCACGCCGCTGGAGACAACGGTGATGACCATGTCCACGTCCCCGCTCATCGCGCCGACCAGACCCAGGCTCGCGGTTTTGTAGGGCACGTGCGTGAATTTCACCTTTGCCACGCTTTCGAGGAGCGCCGCGGCGATGTGATTGGCCGAGCCCACGCCGCCGGAGCCGTAGGCGATCCGGCCCGGCGTCTTGCGCGCGATCTGCGTGAGCTCCCGCAGTGTTTTTGCCGGCACCGACGGATGGAGAAACAGCGCGTTGGGGATGGTCGAGAGCAGCACGATCGGGACGAAGTCACGCATCGGATCGTAGGTTACCTTGGGATAGATGAGCTGGTTCGTTAGCAGTGGCACGGCGCCCATCAGCAGGGTGTAGCCGTCCGGCGCGGACCGCGCGGCCGCGTCGAACGCGATGTTGCCGGCAGCGCCCATGCGTGCATCGACGACCACCTGCTGGCCCAGCACCGGAAAAAGTTGCTGCGCGACCATGCGCGCCATCAGATCGGAGCCGCCCGCGAAGCCGACAAGTATGCGCACCGGCTTCACGGGATAAACTTGCGCGCCAGCGCTGGTTATTCCGTGGCACAAGCCAAAAGACATCAGACAAAAGAAGGCCCATGGCCCTTGTGATTTGCGACTCGCCACTGGCGGCTTATTCAACATAACGCATCCCTCCGATTAGCCGTGATAATACGCGATAAGCGGTTGGCGCCGAATTGTGGATGCGCCGCGATGGGTGATGATTAAGAGTGCCTAACATAATGAAACGCCGCATGCGTTTCATTATGTTTGGCACTCTAAGCATTGATGCGTGGTCTTGGTGGTGCAATGGTACACTGCGTAACAGTGAGTAACGCACCTTCCGATGCTTGCTGAATCCACAGAATCCATTGTGGCGCTTGCTGTTTTTGCCTTTGTATCGTCGATTGCGCCGGGGCTGAATACTCTGATGCCGTTGGCGTCGTGCCGGGCGTTTGTCGGC
>CAWUUY010000373.1:0-7450 GCA_963924885.1 uncultured Burkholderiales bacterium
CCTTGCCAAATACCGTATCCGCGTGAACTCGATTTCCACCGGCGGCATACGCGCGACGAGCGTGGCCACCTCGGCGCGCGACGAGGCGCGTATCGCCGTCACGCCGCTCGCGCGTATGGGCACGGCCATCGACATTGCGCACATCGCGCTGTTTCTGGCATCAAGCCAATCGGGCTATGTGAATGGCGCGGATATCGTGGCCGATGGCGGGCGCACAGTAATTACCCATGGCTGCTTTGACGATTAACCGACCGGGCATGCGCTCGTTGCATGGGATATTGCTCGGCGCGATGGGGTTCGCGCTACAGGCGCATGCGCAGCCCGCTGCCACGGATTACCCCAACAAGCCGATCCGTGTGGTGGTGCCGTCATCCCCCGGCGGCGGCATTGATGCGCTGGCGCGCGTTATCGGCCCCAAGCTGACCGAGACGTGGGGCAAGTCCGTCATTATCGACAACCGCGCCGGGGCGGGTGGCATCATTGGCTCGGAAATTGTGGCGCGCGCGCCGCCCGACGGCTACACCGTGCTGATTGTGGCAGGCGGATACACGCTGAACCCCAGCCTGTATGCCAAGCTGCCCTACGACACGATCCGCGATTTCGAACGCGTGTCGCTGCTGGCCGACGCGCCCAACCTGCTGGTGGCGCATGCCTCGCTGCCGGTGAAAAGCGTCAAGGAACTGATTGCCTATGCCCGGACCAAACCGAAATTTTTGACCTACGCGTCGTCGGGTGTAGGCACCACCAGTTATTTGTCGGGCGAGATCATGAAGGTAATGACGGGCATCGAGATCATCCATGTGCCGTACAGAGGCGCGGGCTTGTCGAACGCCGCGGCGATTGCCGGGCAGGTGCATTTTATTTTTTCGGCGCCGCACAATATGGTACCGCATGTCAAAACCGAGCGCATGCGTGCGCTCGGCGTGTCGTCGTTGCGCCGCCTGCCGCTGATCCCCGACGTACCGACTCTGGCCGAATCCGGTTTGCCGGACTTTGATGTCACCAGCACTTACGGCATGCTGGCGCCCGCGACGCCGCCGCGCGGCATCATTCACAAATTGAACAGCGAAGTAGTGCGCATCTTGCGGTTGCCCGAGATACGCGCGAATCTGGAAAGCCAGAGTTTTGATGTGGTGGCGAGTAGCCCCGAGGAATACGATCGTTTCGCCAAAGCTGACATGGCGCGCTGGGCCAAGGCGCTGAAGCAGGCGGGGATCAAGCCGGAATAACAATCAGTGGCTCGTATAAAAACCATCTAAAAAACTGAATTGTGATATGAGGTATTCCGAATGAACGCCGTAAAACCCTTGAGTAACCTGCTCGCCGGCAATCGCGCGGAACGCGTGGTGAGCGCCGCACTTGCGCTCGCGGCATGTTGTGTCGTTAGTCACGCAGTTGCGAACCCGAATTACCCGTCCAAGCCAATACGCATCATCGTGCCTTTTACGCCAGGCGGCTCCAATGATCTCGTCGGTCGCGTGTTGTCGCAGAAATTTCACGAAGCCTGGGGGCAGCCGGTGATTATCGACAACCGTCCCGGCGGCGGTTCGACCATCGGCATGGAACTGGTGACGCGCGCCGCGCCGGACGGGCACACGCTGCTCACCACCTCGGGCGGCATCGCCATCGTCGGCGCGTTGTATACGCTGTCGTTTAATCCGATGAAGGATTTGTCGCCGGTGATCCTGCTGGCACAGATGCCTTATCTGCTGGCAGTGCATCCGGCGCTGCCGGCGAAATCCGCGCGCGAGCTGGTGAGTCTGGCCAAGGCGCAGCCCGGCAAACTGATATTTTCGTCATCGGGCGCGGGCACCTCGGCGCATCTGGCGATGGAAATGTTTCGTCACATGACCAGCATTGAATTGCTCCACGTGCCGTACAAAGGCGGCAACCCGGCGGTGACGGCGGTGATGGGCGGCGAAGTGCAGGGCACTTTTAATGTGATTACCGGCACATTACCTTTTGCCCGTAGTGGAAAACTGCGCGCGCTGGGCGTGAGCAGCCCCAAGCGTGCCGATGTTGCGCCGGATATCCCCACCATTACCGAATCGGGCGTGCCGGGTTACGAAGTGATCGCCTGGTACAACGTGTTCGCGCCTGCGCGCACGCCACGTGCCGTGATCGACAAACTCAATGGCGAAATCAATCGCCAGTTGCAAACAGCGGATGTACGCGAACGTTTTCAGACGCTGGGCGTCTCGCCGCTGGGCGGCACGCCGGAGGCGCTGGGCAAGTATCTGGAGTTTGAAATCACGCGCTGGGCCAAGCTGATTAAAGAGACTGGCGTTAAACTAAAGTGAGCTCAAGTGAGCATTGGTTTCGATGGCGGCGTAACGATTCAGGCATCGAAAATTTTCTACTGTCGTTCCCGCGAAGGCGGGAATCCATAATGCAGTGCCACTTGAGATCACGTATGGATTCCCGCCTTCGCGGGAATGACAGGGCGGTTTTTCGGATTTGAGCGTGCCTTTAAAATAATCAATAAAAACAAATACTTACAATAATTTCTGTTCTGCGGGCATCCGCGGCGGCTTGGCCATCAAAAAGAACAGCCCGCCCAGCAGCGAGAACAGCGCCAGCAGCGTAAAGCCCATGCGGTAGTTGCCTTGCCAGTCGGCAAACGCGCCCGCCAGTACCGGGCCGATGATATTGCCGATCACCGTGATCATCGTCGACAGTCCGAGGATCAGACCGATGGAGCGCCGGCCAAAATAATCCGCGCGTATCGCCTGCATGAACGGGCCGCGCAGTCCCCAACCCACGCCGTGCAGCAGCAGCGCGAACACCAGTACCATCGGGCCTGTGGCATACGTTAGCAGCAGCAGACCGGCGGTGTGCATCAGCATGCAGGTGGCGGCCACCTTGCGCTTGACGAATTTCTCGCCGACAAACCAGCCGAGCGCAACCCCCGCGCCTTGCCCCACCGTCACCAGGATAAAAAACAGCGAGGCCTGCGCCAGCGTGTAGCCCAGTCCTTCTTTCATGTGCGTGATGGCATGCACGTTGATCGCCATCACCACCAGTAGCGAACACGCGTGGCCCAGCGACAGCAGCCAAAACGCGCTGGTGCGCAGCGCCTGGCGCGCGGTGAATGACGCCTCGGTGGGCGCCGCCGGCTCGCCGCTGACAACGGGCGCGGGCGGCAATCCGTCCATGGTCATGCCCTGTTCTTCCGGGCGGCTGCGGATCATGCTGGCCAGCGGCCAGCCGATCAGTATCGAGATGACACCCGAACCAAACGCTGTGGGCCGCCAGCCGAATGACTGTATTGACCACGCCACCAGAAACACAAACAGCCCGCCGAGCGCGCCGCCAAACTGCAACGCCGATAGCGCGCGGGTGCGGCGTTTTTCAAACCACTGAATGATCGCCACGCTCACCAGCAGGTTGCTGAACATGCTGGAGCCCATCGCGAGTACCGCGAACGCGGCGTAAAACCCGAGCAGGGTTTCGATGCGGCTCAACAGCATGAAGCCGATGCCAAAGGTCACCACGCCCAAACGCACCATGCCCTGCGAGCCGAAGCGGTCCACTAGCCAGCCGAGTATCGGGCCGAGCAGCGCCACTTCCGTTGATTTCATCGCGGCGGCGGCGGAGAGCGCGGTTTTGCTCCAGCCGCGTTCTTCGGACAGCACTGCGACATAGACGCCGAACGCCTGATTCAGCAGCACCGACTGCAAAAATTGCAGCGCGCCGCCGGCGCCCACTACGCGCCAACCGTAGAAAATTTTCTTCATGAGAGGGAGCGAGGATAACGCAGGTGGTGCGAGGGCGCATCACCTGTGGCATAGTTTGCAAGCGGATACACAACGGAGGAGCGCATGCGGCATGGGCATAACACCGGCAGGCCAACGGTCAGGCACGTGGCGAGGGCAGTCACGCTGGCGCTATTCATGGGCTTGGTCATGGCAGTGAGCGCCGCGCAGTTTCCACAAAAGCCGGTGCGCCTGATCACACCGTATCCGCCTGGTGGCGGCACCGATGCGGTGGCGCGGCCCGTCGCAGCAAATTTTTCGAGGGCTTGGAACCAGCCCATCGTGGTGGACAATCGCGGCAGCGGCGGCGGCGTGGTGGCCGCGCAAATGGTGGCCAATGCGCCGCCCGACGGCTACACCTTGTTTCTATCGACCGGGGCGGTGATGGTGAGCGCGCCGCTCATCATGGCGGGCGTGCCGTTTGACGCATTTAAAGATTTCAGTCCGGTGGGCATGGCGGCGGTGCTGCCTGCGTTTCTGGTGACGCAGGTCTCGCAGCCGGTGAACTCGGTGCAGGACCTGATCGCGCTGGCGCGGGCGCAACCCGGCAAGCTGGCTTTTTCATCCAGCGGCACCGGCGGCGGACATCACTTCGCGGTCGAGATGCTGAAATCCATGGCCGGCGTCGATGTCATTCACGTGCCGTACAAAGGCGGCGGCCCGGCTATCGTGGCGCTGCTCGGCGGTGAAGTGCAGTTTAATTTCGGCAATCTGCCGGGCGCACGCCCGCATGTCGCCAGTGGCAGACTCAAGGTGATGGCGGTGGCTGGCGCCAAGCGATCCTCGCTGATGCCGCAGGTGCCCACGATGATGGAATCCGGGCTGCCGGAGTTTGAATACAGCACGTGGTACGGCTTTTTCGTGCCGGCGCGCACGCCGCGCGCCACCAGTGAATTCATCAACGCCGAGTTGCGTCGCGCGCTGGCGGATCGCGCCATCGCGGAACCGCTGATGCTGCAAGGGGCGGAGGCCACGCCGTCGTCGCCGGAAGAACTCACTCGCGTGATGCGCGAAGAACAGGTGCGCTGGACCAAAGTGATTAAAACCCAGAAGCTGAAATTCTGAGCGACCGCCACCAGCAGGGAGACCCATGATTTTCCGTCAACTATTCGATCCGCAGTCATCCACTTACAGCTATCTGCTGGGTGACGAACGTAGCTGCGAAGCCGTGCTGATTGATCCGGTATTCGAGCAGGCGCGCCGTGATCGCGCGCTGATCGCTGAACTGGGGCTGAAACTGATGTGCACGCTGGAGACACACGTGCACGCCGACCATGTGACGGGCGCCTCGCTGCTCAAGCAAAGTCTGGGCAGCCGCATCGCCATCGCAGGGGTGAGCGGCGCGGTGGGCGCCGATCTCGCGCTGGCGCATGGCGAGCGCGTGTCCTTCGGCGCGCGTTACCTTGAGGCGCGCGAAACGCCGGGCCACACCAACGGCTGCATGACCCTTGTGCTTGACGATGAATCGATGGCGTTCACCGGCGATGCCTTGCTGATTCGCGGCTGCGGCCGCACCGATTTTCAGCAGGGTAGCGCGCACGCCCTGTATCGCTCCGTTCACAGTCAGATTTTTACCTTGCCGCCCAACTGTCTGCTGTATCCCGGCCACGATTATCGCGGGCTGACGGTGACCAGCGTGGATGAAGAGCGGCGGTTTAACCCGCGCCTGGGCAGCGGCATCGGCGAAGCGGATTTCACCGGCTACATGAACAACCTCGGGCTGCCGCATCCCAAGCAGATTGACGTGGCGGTGCCGGCCAATCTCAAGTGCGGGCGTATCGCCGATACGCCGACGCAAATGGCCGAGCCGGCTTGGGCGCCGCTGACGTTTACCTCCGCCGGCATTTGGGAGATTTATCCGCATTCACTCGAAGAGATTGCGGGCAAGGTGCAGATCGTTGACGTGCGCGAGACTACAGAATTCAGCGGCCCGCTAGGGTATATCAAGGGCGCAGTGCTCATCCCCTTGGGTGAACTGGCGGCAAAGGCAAAAGAACTCGCGCGCGAGCAGCCGATAGTTGCCGTGTGCCGCTCGGGCGCGCGCTCCGCGCAGGCGTGCGTGATCTTGCAGCGCGCAGGTTTTGCCGATGTGGCGAATCTTGCGGGTGGCATGCTGCGCTGGCGCGCGGAGGGGTTTGCGGTGGAGGGCGGGCGGCAGTAAGGTGCGAGGTCAAAAGAGAATAGTGTAGTACTTCGCGATTCTATGCACACATCTCCCGTAGCCCGGAAGTAGGCCATGGTTTTTATGGCCGGATTCCGGGGAGCGAAACGTGGATGAACCGGCACGCTCGGGTTGTGCGGTGCTTTTCCCCGGAATTCGCTGCGCTACTTCGGGGCTACGGGCATAGTCTATGCACGCACTCATCGCCGTACTATTTTTTTCAGGTAATCGAACAGAAGGGAGCAGGCGCATGCATTCAAAACGAAGTCACGCGGTGATGGTGGTTATAGCGGCGCTGACACTCTGGCCCGTTGCCGCGCACGTGCAGGCATACCCCGTCAAGCCCGTGCGCATGATCGTGCCGTTCACACCAGGCGGGCCGTCGGATATTCTTGGCCGTACGTTGGGGCAGGGCGTAGCCGAGCGGCTTGGGCAGCCGATCGTCATCGACAATCGCGGCGGTGGCGGCGGCAATATCGGTGCTGAACTCGCGGCACGCGCGGCGCCGGACGGGTATACGATTTTTCTCGGCACGCCCGGCATCCTGATCGCCAATCCGGCCATGGGCAAAGTGCCGTTCGACACCTTGCGTGATTTTGAGCCGGTGACGCTGGCCGCCAACATGACCAGTATCATGGTGCTGCACCCTTCCGTACCGGTGCGCACGCTGAAGGAATTTATCGACTACGCGCGTGCTCGTCCCGGACAACTAACCTACGGTTCGTCGGGCAACGGCTCGGCCAGCCATCTGGGCACTGAGCTGTTCAAGCGCGCTGCGCGCCTGGACATCACGCACGTGCCGTACAAGGGCGCGGCACCCGCGGTGACCGACCTGCTGGGCGGCCACCTCAACCTCATGCTGATCGGCGTGCCGGCCTCGCTGCCGCATGTGCGCGCGGGCAAGCTGACGGCGCTGGGCATCGCCAGCCTGCAACGTTATCCCGCCGCGATGGACCTGCCCACACTGGCGGAATCAGGCCTGCCCGGTTTTGAAGTCGCCAACTGGTTTGCCGTGCTCGTGCCCGCCGGCACGTCTGCCGCCCACATCGCGCGGCTCAACGGCGAATTCAATGCCGTGCTGGGCGTAGCTGAAATGCGCGAACGCCTGTTGAAGCAGGGCTTTGAAAGCGCAGGCGGCACGCCTGCGCAGTTTGCCGCCTATCTGCGCGCGGAGATGGAAAAATGGACTAAGGTGGTGCGCGAGGCGCGCATCAAGCCGGGGTAAAACACCACGCGCGTGAACGGGTTATTATCGTTGCTCCCATTTTATTGCGATTGAAATATGCGATCCCTGTGCAAGACTTTTTTTATCTGCGTTTGTTCATTCATGTGCGCGAGTAGTCAGGCCCAAGCCTGGCAGCCCGAAAAGAACATGGAAATACTGATCGGCCTTTCCGCCGGCAGTTCGCAGGACCGCACCGGGCGCATGCTGCAAAAAATCTGGCAGGACGCCAAGTTGACGCCGATGTCGGTGAATGTCGTCAACCGGCCCAGCGCCGGCGGGCAAATGGCGTTGACGGTGATGGCAGCGCGC
>CAWUUY010000374.1:0-6204 GCA_963924885.1 uncultured Burkholderiales bacterium
GTTGATGCGGCGCGTATGGTAAAGTTGTGCTTCAATTCTACAAGAGTTCCATGGCCAACCTTCCGCTCTCCGCACTCACCGCCCTGTCGCCGCTCGACGGCCGTTATCAATCCAGGGTGGCGCCGCTGCGCGTGCTGTTCAGCGAATGGGCGTTGATCCGCTTTCGCGTGCAGGTAGAAGTCGAATGGCTGAAGGCGCTGGCCAGCGAACCGACAATGGGCGAAGTGCCGCCGTTCTCACCGGCCACGCTCGCGGCACTCGATGCGCTGGTCACGAGTTTTTCGCAAGCCGATGGCGAGCGCGTAAAAGCCATCGAGGCCACCACTAATCACGACGTGAAGGCCGTGGAATATTTCCTCAAGGAAAAACTCGCCAGCAACGCCGAGGTGGTGAAAGTCGCGGAGTTCATTCACTTCGCCTGCACCTCCGAGGACATCAACAACCTGTGCCACGCGCTGATGTTGAAAGGCGCGCGCGATACCGTGATGCTTCCCGCGCTGGATACGCTGATCACGCGGCTGACATCGCAGGCGCATGACCTCGCGGCGCTCTCGATGCTCGCGCACACGCACGGCCAGCCCGCCTCGCCCACCACGCTGGGCAAGGAACTCGCCAACGTGGTGCATCGGCTGCGGCGCGCGCGCGAGGTCATCGCCAAGGTGCAGATACTCGGCAAAATCAACGGCGCGGTGGGCAATTACAACGCGCATCTGGTGGCCTACCCGGACGTGCAGTGGGAAAGTTTCGCGCAACAATTTGTCGAGCACTTGGGTCTTACCTTTAACCCCTACACCATCCAGATCGAACCGCATGATGCGATGGCCGAGCTCTACGACGCCTACGCGCGCGTCAACACCATCCTGATTGATCTGAACCGCGATATCTGGGGCTATATCTCGCTAGGCTATTTCAAGCAAAAAACCAAGGCCGGCGAAATCGGTTCGTCCACCATGCCGCACAAGGTGAACCCGATTGATTTCGAAAATGCCGAAGGCAATCTTGGCCTTGCCAATGCCGTGCTGCGGCACCTCTCTGAAAAGCTGCCGATTTCACGCTGGCAGCGCGATCTCACCGACTCCACCGTGCTGCGCAATATGGGTGTCGCACTGGGCTATACGCTGCTCGCCTACGACTCGTGTTTGAAGGGTCTGAACAAACTTGAGGTCAATCCTTCCCGCCTTGCGGCAGATCTCGACGCCAACTGGGAAGTGCTGGCCGAGCCGATACAAACCGTGATGCGCCGCTACAACGTCAGCGGCGCTTATGAGCAGTTGAAGGAATTGACACGCGGCAAGGCCGGCATCAACCGCGACACGCTGGCGGCGTTTATCAACGGCCTTACCGGCATACCGGAGACCGAGAAAAACCGCCTGCTGGCGCTGACCCCGGCGAACTACATCGGCAAGGCCGCGGAACTGGCGAAGAAAATCTGATGGCGGCGTTCAGCATGGATGTCGCCGCCGCCGATTTCGAGCAGGCGGTGATCGAGCACTCCAAAACCGTTCCTGTCATCGTCGATTTCTGGGCCGAGTGGTGCGGGCCGTGCCGGGCGCTAAAGCCGGTACTGGAAAAACTCGCTGATGAGTACGGCGGCAAGTTCCGCCTCGCCAAGATCAACTCCGACGAAAACCAGCCGCTGGCACAGCGTTACGGCGTACGCGGCATCCCCAATGTGAAGGCGTTTGTCGATGGCGAGTTGGTGGACGAATTCTCCGGCGCGTTGCCGGAGTCCCAGGTGCGCCAGTTTCTCGACCGCCTGATTCCCACACCCGCCGAAAAGCTGCGGCGCGAAACCCTGCGCGAATACGCCGAGTTGCAGGACGCCGAACACGCGCTGCGCATGCTGACGCATGCCTCCGCGCTGGATCCCGCCAACGAGGCGGTGCGTATCGACAGCGCCGAGTTATTGATTGCGCTCAACCGCCACCATGATGCCGCGCAACTGCTCGCATCGCTTTCAGAACTGAAAAAAATGGATGAGCGCGTGACCACGCTGCAAGCCCGTATTGCGCTCGCCGCGGGGGCGGGCACGGACAGCGACGAAGCGGCGCTCGCCAAACGTATCGTCGACAACGCCGGTGATCTGGATGCGCGCCTGCAACTCGCGCGCGCGCTGATTGCGCGGCAGCAGCATGCCGAAGCCTGTGACCAATTACTGGAAATCGTGCGCCGCGACCGCAAGTTCAACGACGACGCGGCGCGCAAAACGCTGTTGCAGTTGTTCAGCGTGCTGGGCGGCGATCCGCTGGTGAGCGATTACCGCCGAAAGCTGGCGAGCGCGCTTAACTAATTGATTTTATTTTCTTTTTACTGGGCGGCACTCAAGCAGTGCGCTTCGCGAGTTTGTGCCGCGCAAACTCGATCACCACCGGCATGATCGACAGAATGATGATGCCGACAATCACCAGCGACAGATTACTTTTCACCCAGGGAATGTTGCCGAAAAAATACCCGGCGTAGCACAAGGAGACCACCCACAGGATCGCGCCGGTCACGTTGAACAGCGCGAAGCGTGGGTACGGCATGCTGCCGATACCGGCCACGAACGGCGCATAGGTGCGGATCAGGGGTATGAAGCGCGCGATGATGATGGTCTTGCCGCCATGGCGCACATAAAAATCGTGCGCCGTCATCAGATGCTTGCGATTCAGAAAGCGCGCCTTCTCGTCATGAAAGACCTTGGGGCCGAGGTAATTTCCCACGGCGTAATTGACCGCGTCGCCCAGAATCGCCGCGACAATCAGCAGCACCACCAGCAGATGCACGTTCATGCCACCCGTCGCGGCAAGCGCACCCGCCACGAACAGCAGCGAATCGCCCGGCAGAAAAGGCGTCACCACCAGGCCGGTCTCGCAAAAAATGATCAGAAACAGAATTGCGTAAATCCAGACACCGTAGTTCTGGATCAGTACCTGTAAATGTTTGTCGATATGCAGAACGATATCGATAAACGTCGCGAGGAACTCCACGAAAGACGCCCTGAGCGTAAGTGCGCGGAACCTAAACGACTTCTTCGGCGGGCTTTTTCTCGGCGCGCACGAGATCTTCGCGGCGCAAGCCCAGCCACATCAGCAGCGGGCTGCCGACCAGCACCGAGGAATAGATACCAAAGCAGATGCCGATAGTCAGCGCCAGCGCGAAATAGTGCAGCGTCTCGCCGCCGAAGATCAGCATCGAGCACACCATCAACTGCGTGGAGCCGTGCGTAATGATAGTGCGCGACATGGTGGCGGTAATGGCGTTGTCGATCACCTGCGGCACCGGCGTGTTGCGGAACTTGCGGTTGCGGAAATTCTCGCGCACCCGGTCCATCACCACCACCGATTCGTTGACGGAATAACCCAAAATCGCCAGGATCGCCGCCAGCACCGGCAGCGAAAACTCCCATTGAAAGATCGAGAAAAAGCCGAGAATAATCACCACATCGTGCAGGTTGGCAATAATCGCCGACACGCCGAACTTCCACTCAAAACGCAACGCCAGATAACCGACGATGCCGAGCGACACAAACAACAACGCCATCGCGCCGTTTTCGAGCAGTTCCTTGCCGACTTGCGGGCCGACGAATTCGGTGCGCTTTAACACCACGCTGCCGTCGATCTGCTTTAACTCCGACAGTACTTGCTCGGACAGTTTTGCGCTGGTGACGCCCTGCTTCACCGGCAGACGGATCAGCACATCACGCGTGCTGCCGAAGTTTTGCACGCTGGCCTCGTTAAAGCCGAGCTTCGCCATCGAGTCGCGTATCTTGTTCAGATCCGCGGGCTGGCTGTAGCTGACCTCCATCAACGTACCGCCGGTGAAATCAACGCCCAATTGCAGGCCCTTGGTCGCCAGCGACCCGACCGCGATCAAAAACGTAATCAGCGAGATCACGTTGAAGATCAGCGCATGGCGCATGAACGGTATGTCGCCTTTAATTCTGAAGAATTCCATGTCTATGTACTCAGCGTAGGCGTTAAGGTATTGCTTTGTTTGTCTCGGGCGTTGCCAATCCATCCGGCCGCCACACCTGTCCGATCGACAAGCTATCCACTTTGCGCCGTGCGCCGTACCACAGATTGACCAGCGCGCGCGACAGCATCACCGCGCTGAACATCGAGGTCAATATGCCCAGACAATGCACCACGGCAAACCCCTTCACTGGCCCGGTGCCGAACGCAAACAACGCAAGACCGGCGATCAAGGTGGTGACGTTGGAGTCGAGAATGGTACCCCACGCGCGGTCATAACCGGCAAAGATCGCCGCCTGCGGCGTGTTGCCGTTGCGAAGCTCCTCGCGTATACGCTCGTTAATCAGCACGTTGGCGTCAATCGCCATACCCAGCGCCAGCGCAATGGCGGCAATGCCGGGCAAGGTCAGCGTCGCTTGGAGCAAGGACAATAATGCTATTAAAAACAACAGGTTACATCCAAGCGCAATGATCGAGAACACGCCGAACAGGGCGTAGTAAATAATCATGAACACCGCAATCGCGGCAAAGCCGTACCACATCGACTGAAAGCCGATCTCAATATTCTTGGCGCCGAGCGACGGCCCGACGGTGCGTTCCTCGATGATTTCCATCGGCGCCGCCAGCGCGCCGGCGCGCAGCAGCAAGGACAAATCCTTGGTCTCGGTGGTGGTCTTGAAACCGGTGATCTGAAAACGCGCGCCGAGCTCGGACTGAATCACCGGCGCGGTCAACACCTCCGCCTTGCCGCGGTCGATCAGCACGATCGCCATGCGCCGCTTGACGGACTCGCGCGTCACCTGCTGCACAATGCGCGCGCCCTGCCCGTCCACGGTGATGCTGATAATCGGCCGGTTGTCGGTGGAATCAAATCCCGGCGATGCATCGGTCAGCCGCTCACCGGTCAACACCACCTGCTTGCCGAGCAGCAACGCCTCTTTGCCGCTGTCGCGCTGCGAGTAATGCAGCTCGGTGCCGAACGGCACCGAGCCCTTGACCGCCTGTTCGATTTTTTGCGGATCGTAGTTGCGCGACGCCGGGTCTCCCGCGTGCGCCTCGACCATGCGGATTTCCAGCGTCGCGGTACGGCCTAGAATATCCTTGGCACGGGTGGTGTCCTGCACACCGGGCAATTGCACCACCACGCGATCCATGCCTTGCTGCTGAATAATCGGCTCCGCCACGCCCAGTTCGTTCACGCGGTTGCGCAGCGTCAGAATGTTCTGTTGCAGCGCGTTTTCCTGCGTGCGCCTGACGGCCTCTTCCTTCAGCTTGCCGGTAACACGAAATTCGTCGCCATCCTGTTGCGACCTTAATTCGAGATCGGGCATGGATTTTTCGATTTCCGCCACGCCCTTGTCGCGCATGTCTTTGTCGCGAAAACGCACGGACACCGTATCCTTGTCGCGCGACACGCCGGCATGCTGGATGCGCTTGTCGCGCAGGGTGCTGCGGACGTCTTTTTCAGTGGTGTCGATTTTCTTGTTAAGCGCGGCCTTCATGTCCACCTGCAACAGGAAATGCACGCCGCCGCGCAGATCCAGCCCCAGATACATTGGCAGCGCGCCGATCGACGACAGCCACTCCGGGCTGCGCGACAGCAGGTTCAGCGCCACAACATAGTCAGGGCCTAACTGCGTTTGCAGCAATTCCTTGGCCTTGAGTTGCGTATCGGTATTGCCAAAGCGCGCCTTGACGCCGCCCTGATCCTGCAACAGACCGTCGGGCTTGAATCCACCCTTGGTCAGGACGTCCTCGACCGAACTCAACAGGGCGGGATCAATCTTGCTGGTGGGCTTAAGCGGCGACACCTGCACCGCCGGCGATTCACCGAAAAAATTCGGCACCGTATACACAAAGCCGAGCACCAGCACGACAGCCAGCAGTATGTACTTCCAAAGCGGGTAACGGTTCATTTTGAGGCCGGAGTGAACAGGTGGACGGGGGCGATACGGTGAACTTACACGCTCACGCAACCACTAGATGTTTTTAATGGTACCCTTGGGCAGCACCACCACCACGGCGGAGCGCTGAATCTGGATTTCAACACCGTTGGCGATTTCCAGCGTGACGTAGCTTTCATTGAGCTTGGACACGCGGCCGAGTATGCCGCCGCCGCTGATGATCTCGTCGCCTTTTTGCAGCGCCTCGACCATCGCCTTGTGTTCCTTGGCGCGCTTCATTTGCGGGCGAATCATCAAAAAATACAGCACGCCGAACATCAACACGATCAGCAGCATGCTTTCGATGC
>CAWUUY010000375.1:0-2912 GCA_963924885.1 uncultured Burkholderiales bacterium
CTCAATCACTCTCGCATTCACCAGGTCGCGCGTTTGCGGCGTCAGCGGGCAGCACACCACCAGCACATCCACCGCCGCCGCCATGGCTGCAAGATCGTTGTAATAGGGCAGCGGTGAATCTTTTTTGTTCGGCCCGAAGTAGCTGATAGCCATGTCGAACGCAGCCGCGCGCTTGGCTACGCCCTGCCCTATGCGGCCAAAACCCACGATACCGCAGCGTTTGCCGCGCACCTCGTTGCCGGGTCGAGCGAGTTCTTTTTCCCAGCGACCCGCGCGGATAAAGCGGTCGCCCGCGTTGATGCGGCGCATCACATCGATCATCAAGCCCAGCGCAAGATCGGCCACCGATTCGGTGATCGCATCCGGCGTGCGCGTGCAGATGATGTTGCGCGAGAGCGCCGCCGCCACGTCCAACGTGTTGCGCGGCGAACCGAAGCTCGCGATTATTTCCAGTTTGGACAACGCGTCCATGGTGGCCGCTTCGCAGCCTTTGAGACCGGTAGTTACCACGCCGCGCACGCGCGTGGCGAGCTCCTTCAACATGGCTTCACGATCGGGCGCGAGCCAGAGCTTATGCACCACGTACTGCTGCTCCAGCATTGCCAGCGTGGGCGCAAAGATCGGCCACAGGACCAGGATTTCGGGTTTCATACGTTCATTCGCTTTCAAATAACAACGCCGGGATTCCCCCGGCGCTGGTTTGCTGAAATACCCGATAGGTTATTGGTTACTTCAACCGCTTCAATATTTTCAAACGCTGCACGTTGTCGCCCGCCAGATGCGTCCACACCATCGCGTCGCGCACCAGCTTGTCGGCGCGGGCGTTTACCATGCAGCCTTCCGGCCCGTGCACCTGCATGTTCAAGCGCGTGACACGCTGGATGATATCGGTGGAGTAGTTCATCACAAAACCGGCATTGGCGGAATGTTCTCCGGCATCATGCTGCCACGCGGTGCGCATCACGTAGGAGCGCAGCGCCTCGGTGAGCATGTGCATCTCGTGTATGCGCAGCGCCACCAGTTGATGCTCGATCAGGTATTTGCCAGCGCGTTTGGCGGTGCGGGCGTAGTTCATCCCCATTTCCACCGCGTCGTCGCACACGCCCAGCGCGTTGGCCGCCAGTTCCAAATCGCCGAAAATATCGCCGCCCGTGGTGTCGCCCTTGCCGGCCTTGACCGAACCCGTGCCCACGGCGCCGACGATGTTTTCTTTCGGCAGACGCGCGTTTTCAAAAATCAGTTCGGCGTTCTGATAAAACCGCCAGCCGCGTTTGTTGAACACCTTGCCGATACGAAAGCCCGGCGTGCCCTTGGGCACCATGAACAAGGTGCCGCCCTGCTTGATGTTCACATCAGGGTTGCTGCGCGCATCGACAAAAAACAGCGATCCCACGCTGCCGTTGGCGATAAAACATTTTTCGCCATTGAGCACCCACTCGTCGCCATCCTGCACCGCCTTCAAGCGGTAGCCCGCCTTCGGGTCGCTTTCCGGCGGCATGCGGTTGTCGGAACCGGAGTTCGGCTCGGTGATGCCCCGGCCCATTACGTAGCGATGGTTGGCGAGAAACGGTTTCAGGAAACGGTTTTTCTGGTCGTCGGTGCAGGCCATCGACATCAGGTGGCTCCACTTCCAGTTCTGGCTGAACGCCTTGGACATGGCGCTGTCGCCCTTGGCCAGTTCCGCCATCACTATCGCCTGCGACACAAAATCCGCACCCGGCCCACCCCATTCCTTGGACACCGCCAGCGTACGAAAACCGAGCTTGGAACCGGCTTCGATGATGTCCCAGTCCCACGGCTCAAAGCCGCCTTCGATCTGATCGCGCGCAACCGACGCGGGCCGCAATACCTCGGCGGCAAATTTACGCGCTTCGGATTGCCAGTGACGTTGTTCTTCGTTGAGTGAAAAATCCATGCTGATTCCTTGATCTGTTTACTTTTCAGATTCCCTCCCCTTCAGGGGGAAGGAGTAAATATTGTTACGCCGCCTTGCGCTGAAATCCCGCCACCGACTCCGCGATTTGCAGTTTGGCGGCGCCATCGGTGTCTTCCGAGTGTGCGATGATAAAACCATCGTTCACATATTTTTGCAGGGGCATGTCGCGCATCACGCCCATCGCGCCGAAACACTCGGCGGCGAGCAGCGTCACTTCATGCACGGCCTCGGCGGAGGCCACGCGCGCGATCACGTGCAGTGGTAATTGCGACACGCTGCGGTCGGCAATGGCTTCCGGGTGATCCAGCGTCCATGCCGCTTTCCAGATCATATTGCGCGATAGTTCGAGCTTGATGGTGCAATCGGCGATCTTGGAGCCGATGGCCTGATGCTCCATGATATTGCGTCCACCCTGGCGGCGCATTTTGGAATAATCGACCGCCGCGTCGTAGCTGGCGCGACCGACGCCCAGCGCCACCGCCGCCATGGCCACGCTGTTGCGCGCCAAGAGTTTGCCGTCGGCGAACGGGCACGTATTCTCTTTGACCAGCAGATTGGCGGCGGGTACTTTGCAGTCCTTCAACTCAATCGCCGCCGCCGTGCCGTGGTGCCAGCGCGTCATGGTGTTGTTCGGGCCACCGAACGCTTTCATCGTGTCCAGCACTTTAAAACCGGCGGTATCGCGCGGAATCAAAAACGTTGACAGCCCTTTCATGCCTTTGCTGCCGGCGGTGGTGCGCACCTGCACGGCAAACAGTTTCGCGAGCGGCGCGTTCGACACGGCGTCAACGCGGCCGTTGATCACCCAATCGTTGCCCTGTTTGGTGGCCGACGGCACAACCACGCCATCGTCGTACGCATCACCGTAGTACGTCCAGCCCAGGCCGGCTTCTGCCGTGGTACCGGCAAAAGCGAGGTGATAGTTGTCGTCATCTACAAATGCTTTGACGTATTTGGCTTTTTGCTCGGCGCTCAT
>CAWUUY010000376.1:0-4257 GCA_963924885.1 uncultured Burkholderiales bacterium
CGCTCTACACAATTCTACAGATTCTGAGTTTGACGCTATTCGAGAAAAGATCATTGATTCAATTGCTTACCGAAGCGACAATCGCAACAAATGAATGCACAATGGCTAACCAGTTGAATTTATTCGAGAAATGACCGGACATTAGTGAATACATACTTAAGTTATTTCGAGGGCGGCAGTTTAGTGCCCGGCGGGGCCAGCATCTGCTTGCCCATGCTACCGGCAAACACAAATTGCAAGCCGATGTCTGCGCGCCGCACGATCAGTTCCGGTTCGGTTTGCATCAGGCCTAGCGTGACCTTCGTAATTTTGGCGCCGTCTTTGAGCGTGATGTTTATCTCGCCTAGCGGCTTGCGCGCGTCGATGACCTCCGTGCGCAGTGCGCTGCCTTCGCGCCACTGCGCGACCCAGCGGTTGTAATCGTCCTGCGATACCTCGCCGGCGGGCGGCGTGGCGGACCATTTTCTGTCATTGCTGGCGACGGAGAATTTTTCGAACTCGAAACGCGCGGGAGCGTCGCGCGGCGCCAGCACGCTTTTTCGCAACAGCGCCGTGGCATCCGCCGGCACGGCGGCGCCGTAGTTCAGCTGCAGCGGAAACACCTTGTCTTGCGTCAGCACATATTGCTCGCGCGTGACATTGTTGATCGCGCCGAAGGCAAAGCGCTGATCGCCGACGATGATCTCGGCTTGCGGGGCATTCAGCTCGAACTTGGCCAGGTCTGTGGCCGGGTATTGCAGGGCGCTTTTGGCTTCGATGACCGCGATCAGGCGCTGCACCTGAAAATCGTCGGCGGGCGCTTTTAGCGGTTCGTTAAGGAACCACGTGCCGTCACGCTTTTCCAGCACGGCCAGCGGGGTTCCCTTGCGCAGCACGCGCACCGCGCGCGCGTCGGCGGGCTTGAGCGTCGATAGCGCAAAACTTAACGGTGTTTTCGGCGGTTTCAGCCATACAAATAACCCCAGCGCGGCCACGCAGGCGAACAGCACGCCGAGCGTGATCCAGGTTTTACGCATGCGTATTCGTGCCGCGCTCTGGGCGCAATTCAAACTGATGTTCAAGCCACGGGATGTCTAGTCTCGTAGACAGTCCCTTCTCCTTCAGGGCATAAGCATCTACACATCTCCACATCACAGCCCTTTTCCCCCTTGCGGGGGAAGGTTGGGATAGGGGGTATCGTGGTGACGCGAAATTCTCACCCCCATCCCCACCTTTCCCCCTCAAGGGGGAAGGAGTTTCTTTGTATGGAGGCCGCGACATAGACATCAGTTTGAATCGTACCTTTGGGTTCAAACGGCCTTGCGCCGCCGCCACCACACCACCATCACGCCGGTGATGGCAAACGCCAGCGGCAGCACCAGCAGGAACGAAAACGCAATCAGGTACAGCGTCATCTGGTCGATGTCGAGCCGCACATCAGCGGCGGGGCGCGGCGGAATGGAGACGAACTTGTCGTCGCCGGTGAGCCAGCTCAGCATCGCAACACCCATTTGCAGATTGCCGCCGTTGCCGAGAAAGGCGTTGGAGAGAAAATTGCCGTTGCCGGCGACGATCACGCGCTGCGGCTTGTCGCCCGCGGTGCGCTCGAACGCGGTGGCGATGTTCACCGGGCCGGGTAGATCGCGATCCTTGTCGAACACGGGCTTGTCGTCGAGTTTGCCGGTTTCCACCCAGCCGCGCTGCGCCACTTCGATCAGCGGCGTCGCGCGTATGCCGTCGCGGTCATCGGCGCCGATCTGGCGGCTGCCCGGAAACAGCGTGTTCAGCCAGAACGCGCTGGTGATGGGATGACGCGCGTAATTCGTGGCCACCGCCAGAGTCGGCGGGCCGCCGCGCGGCTTTAGCGCGAGATCAACCACCGTGCCGGGCGTCAGCACCAACCCGAAAAATTCGGCGATGGGTTCCAGGCCGCGCAAAGGTTCCGGGTCGATCAGCCACAGCATGTTGCCGCCAGCCTCGACGTAACGGAGCAGGGTGGCGACTTCGGGCGCTTGCAAATCCGTCTGCGGGCTGGCGATGATCAGTGCCGCGGTATTGCGCGGTATGTCCTGCGCAATGGACAGGTTCAGGCTCGATAGTTTGTAGCCCTTGAGCTGCAACTGGCGGCCGAATTCGCCCAGATCATGATTGCCGACGCCATCGAGTTTGCGCTCTCCGTGGCCGTCGAGCCAATACACCACGGCATTGCCGGTGCGCGTCAGGCGGATCAACGCGTTGACGAAATTCTGCTCGTTGAATTCGCCCATTGGCAGGTGCTCGGTGCGCTTTTTATATTCGATCACCAGTTCGTTGGGCGAGCGCAACCCGGCGGCGTTGGCGCGCTTGGGGTCTTCGCGCGGATCGACCAGCGCCAGCGCGATATCCGACTTGATGCGCTGCCACGGGCGCATTTTTTCCTGAATCAGCTTGTGCATATTGCCGCCGCCGTCCTGCGCCACGGAGTACGCGGTCACGCTAACCGGGCCGTCGATCTGCCGCAGCGCGTCCTGCGTGCTCTGCGCCAGCGTGTTACGCGCGTTGGCGGTGATGTCCCACTCCGCGCGATATTCGCGCGCCACCCACGACAGCAGCGCCGCGGCCGCCAGCAGCAGCAGCACGAACGCGCCACCCTGAGCGACTAATTGCCAGCGGATTTTGTTGGAGATATTCATGGCGATTGAATCACTAGCAGCCTGTCGGACTTAACGAAAAAGCTTCGCACGATTCGACAGGTGATGCGCGCAATGAATTTCCACACGGTCCGTTTGCTCGCCGTTTAATGCGGCGCACACCGGACATTCTGGCATGTTTGAGCACCTTTGTCGGATACGTTTGCATTGAAAAATTCATCCTTTCTTGGCCGGTTCAGGCTAAGTCCGACAGGCTGCTAGCCCCCGGCGTTATCCACGAAGGCGCCGTGCTTCCAGCTGGCGCACGGTCAGTGCCAAGAACAGTACGGTGAGCAACAGCAGGCAGGCAATCGCGTAGGTGTCGATCACACCCTTGCCCATCGGCGCGAAATTTTTCACCGGCGAAAATACCTGCGCCAGCGTGGCGAGCACGCCCAGGCCGCGCGTTTGCAGATTCTCCGCCACGTTTTCACCCATCAGCACCATGCCCAACAGCGCGCCGAAGGCGCCCAGCGCCGCGACGATGGGATGTGAAGTAAGGCTGGAGATATACAA
This sequence comes from uncultured Burkholderiales bacterium, assembly GCA_963924885.1. Taxonomy (GTDB): domain Bacteria; phylum Pseudomonadota; class Gammaproteobacteria; order Burkholderiales; family SG8-41; genus UBA5216. The sequence continues at coordinate 3,165 of CAWUUY010000376.1, forward strand.
GCTCACCGACGAAAACGCGGCCGCCATCAGCGCGAGGCCCAGCACGGTGCTGCCGATCAACGCGTAGTCGAGCTTGGCCACGGCAAAGAGCGAAAGCGGCATCACCGCGATCAGCGCCAGAATGATGAGCAGCATGCCCAGCAACGCGCAGAACTTGCCGAGCACGATATCCAGTATGGAAATCGGCGCGGAGGTGAGCAGCACCATGGTTTGATTACGCCGCTCCTCGGCGATCATGCGCATCGCCAGCAGCGGCACCGCGAACAACAGAATCGCCGCGGCGGTGGCGAAGGTCGGCACCGCCACCAGTTCGGTGAAGCCGGGCGGGCTGGGCAGGCGGATCAACTGTGGCTGCAACTGCATGAAATCGTCAAAACTCTTGAGAAAACCGTAGCCGACGATGAGTTGCACAAAGGTCAGCACCACCCAGGCGATCGGCGAGGTGAACAGCGATTTCAAATCCTTGCTGGCGATGGTAAGAATCATGCTGCTTTTTCTCCCGTGGACGCATCCAGCTTGGTGAGATTGACGAACACGTCTTCCAGATGGGTTTGCGCGGGCGCAATCTGATTCAGCCCCCATTGCCGTTCGGCGGCCAGCGCCACGATGCGCGCGGTGGGGTCCGCGCCGGCGGCGATATGCAGGCGAAACAATTGCGATTGACCATCCGCGGCTTCAGCGCGCGTCACGCCGGGGATCGTGGCCAATTCACTCAGCGCGGGCGGTTGGCTCAACCCCACCAGCAGCACGCGCCCGCTGTGAAACTGCTTTAACGCGGCGATGGTATCGCTGTAGACCAGCTTGCCGTGATGCATGATCTGCACGCGGTCGCAGATGGCTTCGACTTCCGGCAGGATGTGCGTCGAGAGAATAATGCTGTGCGCGCCGCCAAGTTTGCAGATCAGCGCGCGGATGTCGCGTATCTGGTTCGGATCGAGGCCCACCGTCGGCTCGTCGAGAATAATCACGTCGGGTTCATGCACGATAGCCTGCGCGATGCCCACGCGCTGCTGATAACCCTTGGACAGCGCGCCGATCAGCTTGCGGCTGACATCACTCAACCCGCAGCGCGCCTGCGCCTTGTCCACGGCGG
>CAWUUY010000377.1:0-3722 GCA_963924885.1 uncultured Burkholderiales bacterium
CACGCTCAAGGGCGCGCAAGACTTCTGCACTATCCGCTCTTACCTCGATACCATGCACAAGCAAGGGCATAACCTGTTCGAGGTGCTACGCTCCACTTTCATGGGCTGCGCACCGTTGCCTGCTTCACGCTGAACTGTCACAATGTTTGTTTTAAATAGAATTATTCTACGCGTGCGCCAGAGGCTTTTACCACCTTCGCCCAAAGCGCAATCTGCGCCAGATTGAATTTATCCATGCCGTCGGGCGTGGTGAGAACGACTTCCGCGCCGAGGCTGGTGATGCGCTCTTTCACCTCGGGCGTGGCGAGCGCAGGGGTGAGTTCGTTGTTTAGCTTGGCAACGATGTCTTTCGGCGTCGCGGCAGGCGCTACCACGCCGAACCAGCCGACGGTCGCAAATCCCGGCACGCCGGATTCAGCAATGGTGGGTACTTTGGGCAATGCGGCCGCGCGTTTGGCGCTGGTGACGGCCAACGCCTTGATGCGGCCGGATTTCACGTAGGGGCTGGAGACGACAATATTCTCGAAGCTCATGCTGATCTGCCCGCCGATCACATCGCCGATGACTTGCACGCTGCCTTTGTAAGGCACGTGCTGCATGCTCACGCCAAAGAGCATTTTGAACATTTCGCCTGATAGATGATTCGGCGTGCCGCTGCCTAACGACGAAAACGTCATTTGGCCGGGCCGCGTTTTGGCCAGCGCGACCAGTTGCTGGGCATTGCCGACCGGCATTTGCGGATGCACCGACAGCACGTAGCAGGTGGTAGCCATCAGCGAGATCGAGGCAAAGTCCTTTACCGGATAATACGGAATCTTCGCTTATAAACTGGGCGCCACCGAATTCGGTGCGGTGGTGGCCAGCAGCAGCGTGTGGCCATCGGGCGCGGCCTTTACCGCTATCTCGGTGCCGATCAGCCCGCCCGCGCCGGGGCGGTTGTCCACCATGAATTGCTGGCCGAGGCTTTCGGCGAATTTCTGGCTGGCGATGCGCGCCATCAGTTCGGCGTTGCCGCCGGCTGTCCGCGGCACGATCATGCGCGCGGCGCGGTTGGGGTAATGTTGAGCGAGTGTGGCTCCATGCAACACGCACAGCAATACGCTGACTAACAGTCGTCGGAACACGGCAGCTCATTTTACGGAAGCCAAAATTCTACCGTCCTACCCCTGTAAGTGCCGCGTAAGGTGCGGGTCGCTTCAATCTCCGGGATAATAGCGGTTGGTTAAAAATAGCATTGCTTACGCAGGGAAATTTTATGCTCGACATACAGTTATTACGCAGTGATCTCGTCGGCGTTACCGCGCGCCTTGCCGCGCGCGGATTCACCTTGCCCGCCGCCGAGTTCGAGGCGCTCGAAGCCGAACGCAAAAAAGTGCAGACCGACACACAGGAGTTGCAGGCACGGCGCAATGCGCTGTCCAAACAGGTCGGCCAGTTGAAAGCGAAGAAGGAAGATGCGTCCGCCCTGATGGCAGAGGTTAGCGCCCAGGCGGATCAATTAAAGGGGCTGGAGCAGCAACTCGATGGCGTGCAAAAAAGATTGACGGAATATCTCATGGTGATTCCGAATCTGCCACACGCTTCGGTGCCACCGGGCAAATCCGCCGACGACAACCCGGAAGTGCGTCGCGTGGGCGAACTGCGGAAATTTTATTTCGCAGTGAAGGATCACGTCGATGTCGGCGAGGGCTTGGGACAACTAGATTTTGATACTGCGGGCAAAATCGCCGGTTCGCGTTTTTCGGTGCTGAAAAAACACGTGGCGCGTTTGCATCGCGCGCTCGCGCAGTTCATGCTCGACACGCACACCGTGGAGCACGGCTACACCGAAGTATATGTGCCGTATCTGGTCAGCGGCGATTGCGCCAACGGCGTTTCCAGCCTCGCCAAGTTCAAGGAAGACTTGTTCAAGATCGAAGGCCGCGATTTATATTTGATTCCGACCGCTGAGTATCCGGTAACAAATTTCGTTAGAAATCAAATACTTTCGTTAAGCGAGTTACCGCTGAAGTTTGCCTGCCACACGCCATGTTTTCGCAGCGAGGCGGGTTCCTACGGCAAGGATACGCGCGGCATGATCCGCCAGCACCAGTTCGACAAGGTGGAGCTGGTGCAGATAGTCACGCCGGACAAATCCACCGAAGCTCACGAAGAACTCACCGCGCACGCTGAAACGATATTGAAGAAACTCGAACTGCCGTTTCGCACCGTGACGTTGTGCACCGGCGACATTGGTTTCTCGTCGGCTAAAACCTACGACATCGAAGTGTGGCTGCCGGGGCAAAATGCGTATCGCGAGATTTCGTCGTGCAGCAACTTCGAGGCGTTTCAGGCGCGGCGCATGCAGGCGCGCTATCGTACGACTGGCACCGCGCAAGGTAAAACCGAATTCGTGCATACGATTAACGGCTCGGGCCTCGCGGTGGGGCGCACGCTGGTGGCGATACTCGAAAATTATCAGAACGTCGATGGCAGTGTGACAGTGCCGACGGTGTTGCAGTCTTATATGGGTGGTCTACAAAAGATAACCGAGTGATATATGCTGTCCGCCGCTGACAACGAACTCCTCACCCGCACCGGCGCCGGCACGCCGCTGGGCGATTACTTCCGCCGTTTCTGGCATCCGATTGCGCTGTCGCGCGAGATGGCCGCGCCCGACAGCCCGCCGATCCGCGTCAAAATCATGGGCGAGGATTTGGTGGCGTTTCGTGACACCAACGGGCGCGTGGGGCTGGTCGAACCGCGCTGCGCGCATCGCGGCGCGAATCTTTTTTTCGGGCGCAACGAAGCCTGCGGCCTGCGCTGCGTTTATCACCGCTGGAAATACGACGTTAATGGCCAATGCGTCGATATGCCCAACGTGCCGGAAGACGCGGGTTACCACGCCAAGGTGTCGATCAAGGCGTACCCGACGCGCGATTTCGGCGACATGGTGTGGGCGTATCTCGGCCCGCGCGAGCCACACGAAAATATGCCCGCCGAGCCGCCGCAACTCGAATGCGGTGTGGTCCCTGCGTCGCACCGTTATGTGAGCAAGCGGCTCATCGATTGCAACTGGGCGCAGTCGATGGAAGGCGCGCTCGATACCGCGCACTTTTCGTTTTTGCATATGCCCGCGCCGGGTGTGAAATCGAACGAAAATCCCAATGCCGCCGCCGACGAAAACCGCCTGCGCTGGCTGCGTAACGATCCGCTGCCGCAGTTCACCGTCAGAGAACACGAGGCCGGTTTTGTCATCGGCGGCTCGCGCCGCGCGGACAACGATCAACTCTACTGGCGCATCACGCAGTTCATGTTGCCGTCGCATTCGCTGACACCCGCGGCAATGCCGGGCGAAACGTATTTCGGTTATACGTGGGTGCCGATCACCGATGAATCGAGCTGGATTTATGTTTACGGCTGGCGCACCGATCGCCCGCTCACGGCGGACGAACGCGCCACTTTTGACAAGGGCGGCTACGGCCAGTTGGCGGAACTGGGGCCGGGCTATGTGCCGGTGCGACATCGCGGCAACGACTACTTGATCGACCGCGACGATCAAAAGCATCGTTCGTTTACCGGCATCAAAGGCATCGCCGAGCAGGATCAGATGGCGTGGGAGAGTCAAGGCGTCATCATGGATCGCAGCCACGAACGCCTGTCGCCCACCGATGTGGGTATCGTGCGGTTTCGCCGCGCCATCCTCGATGGCGTGCGCGCGTTGCAGGCGGGCAATGCGCCCG
>CAWUUY010000378.1:0-3349 GCA_963924885.1 uncultured Burkholderiales bacterium
GCGCCGCATGGTGCTGAATATCGTTCGATTGGATAAATCCCGCAAGGGTGGAATCAAGACCCGGCGGCTGGTCGCTTCAACCAGCGACGATTATCGTGAGCAGTTGCTTGGGTTGGTGGCTATTTGATGCAATTGCCCTGCCATAGGAGGAACATGGCAAACTACGCGAGGCAGTTATGACGATTATGACAACAAATACCATCAAGACAGCAATCGGCGCCGCCAGTACGCTGGGGATGACATTAGCGCTGACCTTCGGTTTAACCACGGGCGCTGTCGCGCAAGGAAAGATAGTGTGCTGGAAAGACGCGGCGGGCAAGGTGGTCGGATGCGGCGACAAGGTGCCGCCGGAATTCCTGAACAGCGGCACGCGAGAGTTGGATAAACTCGGCAACGTGCGCAAGACCGGCGAATCCACCGAAGAAGCCGCCAAGCGAAAGGCGCAGGATCAGGAACAGGCAAAGGCAAAAGAAGAAGCGCAAAAAAAAATCGTGGAAAAAAAACGTCAGGACTCGGCTCTGCTCAACACCTTTACCAACGAAAAAGAGATCGATCTCAAGCGTGATCGCGAGTTGACGACGCTGGACAACAATATTTCGCAGCAGCGCGGCGCGCTGAAAGTGGCCAATGACCGGCTGGCGGAGTCGCAACAGCGTGCCGTAGCATTCGAAAAAGGCAACAAAGATAAAAAATCAGCGCCTGCGGGTATCAAGGATGATCTGACGCGCGCCGAAGGTGAAAAAGCGCGCTTGGAAAAAGACATCGCCTCCAAGGAACAGGAAAAGCTGGGTACCGTAACCAAATATGCAGCGTTCAAGAAACGTTTCCAGGAACTGAAGGGAACCACGCCCGCCACGGCAACGGCGCCTGCTCCGGCGAAAAAGTAATGCCGCTGGCGAGTTTGGCCGGAGCCCCTTATCCGGCCAACTTGCGTTTGAGTGTGTCGTTGACCTGCTGCGGGTTGGCCTTGCCCTTGGTCTCCTTCATCACCTGACCGACCAGCGAGTTGAACGCTTTCTCCTTGCCCGCCCGGTAGTCAGCGACTTGCTGGGTGTTGGCCTGGATCACCTCGTCTACGATTTTTTCAATCGCGCCGCCGTCGGATAGCTGTTGTAAACCTTTGTTTTTAATCACAATATCTACAGCGTCATCGCCACCCGCCGCACCCGCCCACAGCGCGTCAAACACCTCGCGCGCGAGCTTGCCAGAGAGCGTGCCGTCATTCACGCGGTCGATCAGGCGCCGCAATTGCGTGCTACTCACCTTGCTTTGCGTGATATGGAGACCTTCGTCGTTCAGCCGCGCGTTGATATTGCCCGCCACCCAGTTGGCGCAGAGCTTCGCTACTTTAGCATCAGCGCCGCGCGCGGCGGCTTCGAAGTAGTCCGCCAATTCGCGGCTGGCAGTGAGCGCGGACGCATCGTAAGCGGTCATGCTGTAATCCGCGATAAAGCGCGATCGTTTGGCTTGCGGCAATTCGGGCAATGCCGCCTGAATTGTTTGCAACGTGGTGTCGCTGACTTCAAGCGGCAACAAATCAGGATCGGGAAAATAACGGTAATCGTGCGCGTCTTCCTTGGTGCGCATCATGCGGGTTTCGCCGCTGTCGGGATCGAACAGCACCGTCGCCTGCTGAATCGGGCGACCGTCTTCGAGTTCGCTGATTTGCCAGCGCACCTCATAATCGATGGCTTGTTGTAGAAAGCGGAAACTGTTGAGATTCTTGATCTCGCGGCGCGTACCGAGTTTGTCCGCCCCGGCGAGCCGCACCGACACGTTGGCATCGCAGCGAAACGATCCTTCCTGCATATTGCCGTCGCAAATGTCGATCCAGCGCACCAGCGCATGCAGATCCCGGGCGTACGCCACTGCCTCGGCCGACGATCGCATGTCCGGCTCGGTGACGATCTCCAGCAGCGGCGTGCCCGCGCGGTTCAGGTCAATGCCGGTGGCGCCGTGAAAATCTTCATGTAACGATTTACCGGCATCTTCTTCGAGATGCGCGCGCGTCAGCCGCACGGTTTTTTCGGTGTCGCCGACCATCACCGTGAGCGAGCCGCCCTCGACGATGGGCAATTCGTATTGGCTGATCTGGTAGCCCTTGGGCAAGTCGGGATAAAAATAATTTTTGCGCGCGAATATCGAACGGCGGTTGATGTTCGCGCCCACCGCCAGCCCGAATCGTATCGCTCGCTCCACTGCACCGCGGTTTAACACCGGCAACACGCCCGGCAGCGCCAGATCGACCGCACACGCTTGCGTATTGGGCGCGGCTCCGAACGCCGTGGACGCCCCGGAGAATATCTTCGACACCGTGGACAACTGCGCGTGGGTTTCGAGGCCGATGACGACTTCCCACTTCATGGCGTCACCTCGACAATATCCCGTGGTGCGCGCGTATGCCAATCCGTCGCCTGCTGATACTGATGCGCCACATTCAACATGCGCGCTTCGGCAAAATAGTTGCCGACGATCTGCAATCCCACCGGCAGTCCGCCGCCATCAAACCCGCACGGTATCGACATACCTGGCAGTCCAGCCAGATTCACCGCGATGGTGTAAATATCGGAAAGATACATCTGCACCGGATCGCCGGATTTCTCGCCAATTTTGAACGCGGTGGACGGGCTGGTCGGCCCCATTATGACATCACATTGCTTGAACGCCTCGGTAAAATCCTGCGCGATCAGCCGCCGCAGTTTTTGCGCGCGGAGGTAATAGGCGTCGTAATAGCCATGCGACAGCACATAGGCGCCGATCAGGATGCGGCGCTTGACCTCGGCGCCGAAACCCTCGGCACGGGTTTTTTCGTACATCTCGGTGAGATTGGCGTAGTCCTTGGCGCGGTAACCGTAGCGCACGCCGTCAAAGCGCGACAGATTGCTGGAGGCCTCCGCCGGCGCCAGCACGTAATACACCGGCACCGACAGCGCCATATTGGGCAGGCTGACCTCGACGATCTCACAGCCGAGTTTGCGGTACTCGGCAATGGCGCCCTCAACCGCCTTGATTACATCGGCGGACGCGCCCTCGGCAAAAAACTCCTTGGGCAGGCCGACACGCAATCCACGCAGGGGCTGGAACAAATCGCGGGTGCAATCCTCGCTCTCGCGTTGCAGGCTGGTGGAATCGCGTGCGTCAAAGCCCGCCATCACGTTGAGCATCAGCGCCAGATCCTCGGCCGTGCGCGCCATCGGGCCGCCTTGGTCGAGACTGGACGCAAAGGCGATCATGCCGTAACGCGACACCACGCCGTAGGTAGGTTTCAGTCCGCAGATGCCGGTGAATGCCGCGGGCTGGCGGATCGAGCCGCCGGTGTCGGTGCCAGTGGCCGCCGGCGCGAGGCGGG
>CAWUUY010000379.1:0-18735 GCA_963924885.1 uncultured Burkholderiales bacterium
CGGCGCCTGAAACGTCGCCGGTGATAGGCGTGTCACCTGGAAGCAGGACGATTCCACCCTCCCCTCCCGGTTCACCAAAGTTTACGTCAACCTTGGCCGACACCGAAATATCCGGCACGATCACCGGCGTCACCAACGCCTCCTGCAGCTCGGGGAACGTAATGCCCGCAGGGTCAGTGGTCAGACCCGACGTCACTGGACCAGTAGAGTTGGCCTGATCGATCACCACGCCAGTGCCGCCGCCGCCGTCAGCACCACCCGCGCCGGGCGCGCCGCCCGCAGCGGTGGCTTCTGCCACTTTTGAAGGATCCGCGCCTGCGGCGATCTGCGCCTGGATCGCGGCAATGTCGCCAGTGGCGGGCGCTGCTGTCGTGGCCGAACCTTGCGGGCCGATGACGTCGCTGTCGAGTGCGATCTTGGAGTCACGGCCCAGATCAAGCATGCGGCCATTTTCAAGCTGCACTTGCACGATGGCATTCGCATTGGTCTGAATGACCTCTCGCGCGAATACTTTGTCGCCCACTTGCGCCTGGCGCGCTACGCCGTCTACACCAATCACTTTGACGTCGCCGATAACGACCTTGATAGTGCCTACGCCTGTTGTTCCGCTCGCTGCTGTTGCCATGATGGAATCCTCCGAAGAAATTCTCAATTGGGCGTTATGCCCGATATGATGGGACGAATTCTCCCTGTACCAATCAAAATAAAACAGGGCCAAAGGTATCGATACCTTGGTATCGACTGTGACTTTGTTCACGATTCTTATTTTTGTAAAAAGTATTTAAAAACAATTACTTGTGTAACTTTTGCCGAAAACCGCCCAAATCCCAGGTTGCGGGGACGGTGCGACAGGGCCGGGGGGGGTAATCCCATGGCGCCAACTGTCGAACGACATCGAGACTCATTTAAGAAGATGTTCTTGACGCCAAAACGTGCTCTGGCGCGCACGCGAAAACCGCATGCTGCCTACTGCAATCTCCCGCGCATAAGGGTGCCTGACACATTGACCATTCTCCCTTTAACTTCGCGGCGTTACGGTCTCCGGGCAAACAGTTATTTTTTTGTTGTCGTTCGTGCGGGGCGCGTGACGCACGTGATAGGGATACGCGATGCGTGGCGGCAGTCGGCGCGCTCAACCATCGCGCGGTTGCAGGTGGGTTACTCAGTTGACGCAACAATCGAAAGCGGCGATTTGCCGCTGCAGACGCTGACGCTCAGGCGCATGCATGAGATGTGTTGTAGAACGATTACCGGCTGTCCGCGATCGGGCGCTTATACACGTTTCGCTGAAGCGCGGAGCACGCGGCGCTCCTACCGTTTCTCACCGTGGTTTGTTGGGTAAAACTCAATCCAACGCCACGAAATTGACGGTCTCGGCCACGGTGAGCTGTTTACGGTAACCCCTCACCACATCAGAAAAATTCGGCACTGCCAGCACGGTGGATTCAATGACATCGGGCGCGGGCACGGCGACCCACGCGCCCGACTCATCGCGCGTGTGAAACTCGAAATGCAGGTGCGGCCCGGTGGCAAGTCCCGTCATGCCCACCAGCCCGATGGTCTGTCCCTGCGTGACTTTGCCGGCAACGACCAACCCCGTTGCATATTCGCTAAGGTGCGCGTAGTAGGTCTTGAACATATCCTGATGACGCAACACGATCAGGTTGCCGTAGTCACCGTTCGCGCCCATGAACTCGACCACGCCATCAGCCACGGCCATCACCTTCGCGCCGATAGGCGCGGCATAATCCACGCCGCGGTGCGCGCGCCAGATGCCCAGAATGGGATGAAAGCGCGCCAGTGTGTAATCCGAAGTGATTTGGGTGAATTCCACGGGCGAGCGGCGAAACATGCGCCGCGTGGTTTTGCCGGTTGCGTCGAAATAGGCGTCGCGCCCTGTTGTGTCTTTTGATAAATAGGCTTGGAAGCGGCGCGCACCCACATCGAGTTCGGCGGCGAGTATGCGTCCGGATCGTTCGATAAACCCCTCGCGATAGTGCGCCTCGTAAACAATCGCGCAGCGGTAGCCTTGATGCAGTTCACGATGAAAATCCACTTCGCCGGCGAATATTTCGGTCAGTTGCAGCGCGATGCTTTCAGGCAGCCCGATGGCGTTGGTGGCAGTAAACAGCGACGCCTTGGATGGATCGGCCTGCATGCGCTCGATCACTCTGGGGTCGGCGGCATGCGGCCTGACCTGCGCGAGGTTGCCGCGTATGGAGATGGTATAGGCCTCATCGGGCTTGACGACGTATTGAATCTCCAACAGACCATCGGGAGCGCTGCGCGCGCGTAGAAATTTGCCGGGCTGCAGCGGCGGAAACAAGCTGCTTTGCCGCTGCACGTCGTCGATAGGCGAGGGCAATTTCAGCCCGGTGTATATGCGCCGCAAAATATCGGGCCAGCGCTCGGCGGCTAGTACGCGTGTTTCCCACTCTGCGCCGCCGCTGGCAGCAGTCGGCGGTAAGGTCAGGATGTCTTCCACCGTGACGATCTTGCGGCGTATATCCTGCGTACCGGGCTTGACCGGCGCCACGCGAAAAGCAGCGACCTCGATGACCGGCTGTGAAAGAGGTGGTAAAGAGGGGGGTGAAGGCGCCGGCGATGACTGCGCGCCCGCGCCGGTTTGGGCGTGCGCCGGAAACCAAAGCAATAACAACAACCAGAGAAGATGACGCATGGCGAACGGGCGGTTTCGATCCATGACTAAGAGTGCCTAACAGAATGAAACCCTTGCGTCGTTGTGTCCAAAATCGGTGGTGGCGCGAAGGGCGAGAAGAAGCATATCGAGAATATGCGCGACGAGTCCGACAAAGCCAACGCCGATTTTGGACACAACCCGAAGGGCTGGCGCGAGTTTTGCACCAGCGCTTTGTCGCACGGCTTACGCATATTCTCGATATGCGCTGCGCTGCGCCGCGCTTCGCGCCCTGAAGCAAAATCGTGCCAGCGCCGCATGGGTTTCATTCTGTTAGGCACTCTAAACCGCGGGCAGACGCGCGTCCCCGCGGCGTCAGATAATGTCTTTCTCGTCGACGATGAGGTTCTTGTAGGCGTGCAAGCGTTCGCGTGCGCTCTGGCGCTCAAGGTACTTGGTTCCCGCCGCCGCCGGCAAATCCGTAAACTTGATCACGCCCTTGTTGATCAGCACATCCACCAGGTCTTCCACCAGCCGCGCCATGCCGCTGTCGCTGGCGGAAAGCTTCTGCCGCAACGCTTCGGCGCTGTGCGCTGAGTGCTCGTCGACGAATTGTTTGTAATCTGCGGAGTCCGCGGAAACCGCTTCGGATTTGCCGGTAACGGGCTGCTCAAAGACCTGAACGATTTTCCCGTCTGCGTCACGGATTACATACGGCATATGTCACGCTGTGTGTGATGGGTGTGCATGTTCCTAGTATGCCTGAAAAAACAAGGGGCGCACAAAGCGCCCCTCGCGGCAAATCAAGAAAACGTGCGGTCTGGTGCTTTTAGCGCTCGCTCAATGTCGCTTGATCCGGCGCCTTGACTTCCAGCGTGGCAAGCAATTGCCCCATCGCATTGAGCACACGATATTTTGCCGACAACTGAATATATCTGCCGGTGGCGTCCGTACTGCGCGCCGTGAAGTATTCGTTTTCGGCATCCAGCAGGTCCAGCAACGTGCGCTGGCCGATGGCAAACTGCTGCGCATAGGCCGCTCGGGTCGAGTCGCTGGATTTCACGTAGCGGGCCAACGACGGAATGCGGTCGCGGGCGGTAGCGAATGCGTTATAAGCCAAACGCACAGCGTTCTCGACCTGACGGTTGGTATTGCGCGAGATTTCCGTCGCTTCGTCGATTTGCAGCGCGGTCTCTTTCAGGCGATGGTAATCAAAGCCGCCACGGAAAAGGTTCCACTTTAAATACAGCATCAGCATGCGGTCGCGATTGGGGCCGACCGTGCCATCAAGATTGCGGTTATTGGTGTAGCTCGCCTCCAGTTCGAGACGCGGAAACCAGAATGACCGCGCCAACTCGCGCTGCGCCGACGCCTGCTCGATATCGGAATGCGATGACTTGAGCGTCGGGTGATTGGCAAAGCCCGCCTTGACCGCGTCTTCGACATTATTCGGTATATTCTTGGGATCCGGCGCCGGCGCAAGGTTGATCGGATTTCTGCCGACTACCTTGAGATAAGCGATTTCGGCATCGCGCAAACTGCTCTCAGCCGAAGACACGTTTGCAGTGGCCAGCGCGAGGCGCGCCTCGATCTGCTCCAGGTCGGCACGGCGTCCGACACCCTTATCGCTGCGCAGCTTGACTTGATCGAACGTACGCTGGTGCGCGTTGAGATTTTCACGGGCGAAGGTAACGAGTTCCTTGTTTTTCAGCACATCGATGTACGCATCAATGGCCTGCAGGGCGATTTCTTCCGCCGTCGCATAAACCCGATACGCGGTGGCGTCGGAAATCGCGCGGCGGCGATTCACTTCGGCTGGCGTGCCCAAACCATCAAATAGCATCTGGTTAAGCACCATTCCTTCTTGATGGCGATGCAGGCGGAGATAGTTTCCTTGGCCAACAATCGGCGCAGTAGTGGCATTGTCGCTGCGCTCCCATCCCGATCCGTATAAAAAGTCCAGTTTCGGGAAATACGCGCCTTTCGCCGCGCTGACGGCAGCATCCGCCGCATCCTTGCGCTTGGCCACCGCCCCCACCTGCGGATTGGTTTCCACGGAAAGCTGAACCACTTCCTTAAGTGTTTGAGCGCTTGCCCAAGCACTGGCGGTCAACGCCACGGCACCCACTAGCAGTTTGATTCTTAATGTTTTTTTCATTTATCACGCCTCTGAAAAATAGCGAGGCCTCCACTCAATAGTAAGTGTGAAAGCCACAATTAAATTATGTGCTTAAGTTACCAGCTTAACTGGTTTTTGGAAATAAGGTTTTTGTACCCCCCCCAAAAATCCTCGGGCCGTGACATAAACGCAACATTAGCTTAGTTTTCGACGCCATATTCTACCTAAATAACACATGGCCTACCACATTCTCTTTTTGTTTTTTTATTTAAAAACAATTACTTAAACATTACCGTCAACGCGCCCTCAGTTCACAGTGTGAAGTCTGCTAGGGCTGTCTTTCGTCTTGCAAATATAGCATGAGCTTTACCCTGTCTGGAGTACCCAATTTCAGATAGATATTGGATAGATGTCCCTTGACCGTGCGATCTGAAATATCCAGTGCGACGCCGACTTCCTTGTTGGTAGCGCCGTCGACAATCAGTTTGACGATGTCCAGTTCTCGTCTCGTCAGTGTGGCGAGCTTGTCCGAGGGTAACCGCGCGAGCGCCTTCTCGGCCTTCGACGGTTCGGCGGGCGCTGTTTGTTGCAATGCAACCGGCGCGGCCGTTTGCTGCGAGTAGCGACGCAATTCGGAGACCAATCGCGGCAGCAAACTACGCGTGACCCACACGCCGCTTTGCGTCACGGACAACACCTGCCGCAGCGATTCCGGATCGACGCCGCGGCGGCAGCAGCCCTTGACACCGCAGCGCAACAACGCCACCTCTTCGTCCTCGTTAAACTCCGCGGTCAGCACGATCACCCGCCCGGCACCGGCCTGCGCAACCATGCTTGCGATCACCGCTTCGATGGGCGTATCAAGAATCAGCGCATCCACCAGCAGCACATCGGGCTTGACCGCGGCGAGACGTTCGTAAACGGCACGCGACGACGCCACGGCCTCAATCGAATAGTCCGCACTTGCCGCGCGGCGGCACCGTTCTTCGAGTTCCTTGTCAAGCGTGGCAAGTAGTATGGACATGAGGTCTTTTCTTCAGCAGGTATTTCAGCAGCGCGGCGTGGCCGCCGTGCTTAACGTTCCCTGAAGGCCTGTTCTTTAGTTTTTATAATGGGCTTGAGCAGATATTGCAAAAAAGTCTTCTCGCCAGTTTGTATGTGTACCGTCGCGGTCATACCCGGCATGATCGCCAGCGACTTGCCGCCTTGCTTGGGTTCGCTGCTCGTCGTACGCACCCTGACAAGATAATAGGTTTCCTGCTTTTTTTCATCCTGCACGCTGTCCGCGCTGATGTATTCGAGCTTGGCGGGAAAGCCGCCGTAGATCGAGAAATCGTAGGCGGTCAGCTTGACCAGCGCATCCTGCCCCGGCCGCAGGAACGCGATGTCCTGCGGCTTGACGCGCGCCTCCACCAGCAATGAGTCCTCGGCGGGCACGATTTCGACCATGTCCGAACCCGGCTGAACCACGCCGCCGACGGTAGTGACCTTGACGGTCTTGATGGTGCCGTTAACCGGGGAGCGCACCACCGCGCGTTCGACGCGATCTTTTAGCGCTACGCCCGTCGCCGATGTGCCTTCCTGCTCGGCGCGCGCCTGATTCAGTTCCGCCAACGCGTCCCCGCGGAACTTGGCCTCGTAGCTTTGCAGCTTGTTGCGCGCCTCCGCCACGGCGCCTTCAAGCCGCGGAATATTGACGTTGGTCGAATCCAGCTCCCCCTTCAGGTCATTGGCCTCACGCTCTTTGGCAATGAGCTCGATCTGCGACATCGCCCCGGCCTTCACCACGGGACGCATCATGGTGATGGTCTCGTTCAGCATGGCGAGGCTGCCGGTGATTTGTTTTACGCGCCCACGCTTTTCCACAATCTCCTGACTACGTTGATCAATTTGCTGCCGCAATGCCGCCGTATTGGCAATAAACTCGGCCTGACGTGACTGGTATAACTCCATCTCGCGTCGCGCCAAATCGGGATTCGCCTTCATAACCGCCACCGGAACGATGAATGCAGTGCCTTGGACTTCCGCCGCAAGCCGCGAGATCTTGGCCATCAGCGCGCTATCCTTGGCGGTGTTTTCCTTGGCCGATGAGATGTAGCGCGTATCGTCGATCACCACCAGGGTGTCGTTCTTGCGCACCCTGTCACCGACCTTGACCTTGATTTCCGACACGATTCCGCCCTCAAGGTTTTGCACCACCTGTATCTGTCCCGATGGAATGACGCGGCCATCGCCGACGGTACTTTCGCGGATATTGGCAAACGTCGCCCATGCAAAGAAAGCGATGACAAACAACACAGCACCCCACAGCACGACATGCGAGAACGCGGGCGGCCCCTGCAACGCGGCCGCAGAGGTTTCGCTCATGTAATCCAAATCCTGCCCGCGCGACACCGATTTGCCGATGTTGGTCGGTTTCAACTCGGTGAACAGCCCCTTGACCAGTCCACGCCAGCCCTTGCTGAGATAGTTTCCCGGCGAATCCGCCGGCGGGTGCGCCGCCCCCATATCAGGCATGACCACCTGCTTGGCGGGAGCCGCCGCCGGCTTGGTTGCCGCCAGTGCCGGTTTAATGTTTTGCGACATTGATCTTTCCTCCCGCCAACGCCTGCATCACTTGCTCCTTGGGTCCGTCGGCCACCACCTTGCCGCCATCCAGCACGATCAGCCGCGGCACCAGTGTCAGCAACGAAGCGCGATGTGTCACCAGCACAAAGGTCTTGCCCCCCAAGGTATTGCCCAATCGCGTCTTGAAGTTCTCCTCGGAACGGTTATCGAGCGCGTTGGTGGGTTCGTCCATAATCAGCACCGGCGGATCCAGCAACAGCGCGCGTGCAATAGCTACCGTTTGTCGTTGACCGCCCGACAAGCCTTCGCCGCGCTCGCCGATAGCCAGGTCAAATCCCTGTTCCGATGGGTGTATGAATTCAGTCACGCCCGCTATTTCCGCCGCGCGCAGCATGGCGGCGTCGTCCGCGTAGGGCGCGGCAAACAGGATGTTCTCCTTGACCGTGCCGAAGAACAGCACGATGTCCTGCGGCACATAACCTATGTTACGACGCAGCGTCGCCGGATCGATCTGGTTCACGTCCACGCCGTCCACCAGTATCGAGCCGGTAGTCGGCTTGTACAGCCCGAGGATCAGTTTCTCGATGGTGGACTTGCCCGATCCGATGCGCCCTATCATGCCCACGCGCTCGCCGGCGGCGATCTTGAACGACACGTTGGATAATGCCGGCACCTTGTGGCCGGGATAGGTGAAGGTTACTTCGCGAAATTCGATGCTGCCCAAAATCACCGGACGATGCACGAAGCTCTTGTTCGCGGGGCGCTCCACCGGCAGGCTCATCACGTTGTGCAGCGTCCGCAACGAAGCTGCGGACTGGTGCCAGCGAGCAAGCAAACCGGCGACACTGCCTAATGGCGCCAATGCGCGAGAATTCAGCATCGTACACGCCACCAAAGCACCCACGGTCAACAACCGGTCGTTAATCAAATAGACGCCGAAAACAACGATGGCAATGCTGGACATTTGCTGTATGGTCATCGATGAATTGATGATGGCCTGAGACAAGGTGCGAGACTTGATACCCAGTCTCGACACCGCACCCACCAGTTGCTCCCACTTGCGCTGGATCGCACCTTCGGCCGCCAGCGATTTGATGGTTTCGATGCCAGTGAGACTTTCGATCAACAGGCCCTGCTTTTGCGCGCTGCAGCGAAAGCTTTCCTGAATCACCGCGCCCAACTGGCGTTGCAGCACCAGCCCGCAAAGGATCACCAACGGCACCGTGACGATGGGCACCAGGCACAGCCATCCGCCCACCCAGTAAATCGCGAAGATGAAAATGAATACGAACGGCATGTCCACCAGCGCGGTAATGGTGGCGGAGGTGATGAATTCACGGAACGATTCGAACTCCTGCACGTTGCTGGCGAACGACCCCACTGACTGCGGACGCGATTCCATGCGCACGCCCATCGCGCGCTCGAAAATATTAGCCGACAAAATGACATCGATGCGCTTGCCCGCAAGATCCACCAAGTAGCTGCGCAACATGCGCATGACAAAATCGAACATCAGCACGACCAAAACACCGATGGTCAGCGCCCACAACGTCTCGGTGGTGTCGTTAGGCACCACGCGATCGTATACATTCATGACAAACAGCGGCGTCACCAACGCAAACAGGTTGATCAGAAGCGACGCCAGCAGCACCTCGGCATAAATCGGCCACGCCTGTTTCACCACGCCCCAGAACCAATGCTCCACACGCGGCACCGCCGAAAGCTCCGTGCGGGCGTCGAAGCGCAGCGCGGGGTTGGCCAGAATCGCATTGCCGGTGTATTCGAGACCCAGCGCGGAAAGCGTGGTTTGCGTGGCGCCACCGGTCTCTGGCGTGATGATTTCGCAGCGCCCATCCTCGCCTACCGACCGCAGCACGCAGGCCTGACCGCCTTTCAGCAACAAGATGACCGGTAGCACCAGCGGCGAAATTTCACTCAGCTTGCGGTGAACCAGCTTGGATTTGAGTCCCGCGCGCTCCGCCGCGCGGACGAACAATTCGGGCGTCAGGCGGCCGTCAACAAGCGGCAAGCCGGCGGAGAGCGTTTCTTCCGAAAACGGGTGATTGAAAATCCGCGTGAGTAGCGTCAGGCACTTGAGCAGCGGGTCATTCGATGACACGTTCGCCCGAGGAATCGTCCATTGTTCTTTGATTGGTTGTTCCGCCACGCTGTTCCTTTCACGCAATCGGGGCGCGACGCGCCCCGAACACCGCTCATGTGTATTGGTGTGAGTCTAACTTACAAATCGTGTCTCTATTCAGTCCCTATGAAAATGCCTGCAAATTCGTGCCACGAAATAGTTTTGGCATTCACGGTTCATAGGGAAACGTATTTCCGTTGGAGATTATGTTCGAAAAACCTTTCCCTCTGAGAAGTGGACATTTTCATAGGGGGTGAATAGAGACAAAATCGTAACAATTCACAATTTATGTCACGGAAATAGGTCGTGGCATTCGCTACTCATTCATTCATGTTCGGCGGGATGGATAGGGAATTTACCTACTCCGGTTTGCCGATGAAGTATCCCTGCGCACCATCGACCATCATCCCCTTGACCGCCTCGAACTCCTGTGCGGTCTCGATATACTCGGTGATGACCTGTATGCCCAAGCCGTGTGCAATGCCCACCAGCGCCTGAATAAAGAACTGCTTGTCGGTGGATTCGATCATGCCGCGCGTATAGCCGCCGTCGATCTTGATGTAATCCACTTCGAGCCCGCGCAAAAAACCGAGCGACGCCGTGCTTTGGCCAAACCGGTCGATGGAAAGGCGCACGCCGGTTGCGCGCAATTTGCTGAATACGGCTCGTACCGCTTCAATGTGCCCGACGATGGCATGTTCCGCCACTTCAATAATGATGTGCTTCGCGATCTCGTGCCGCGCATTCAGCGCCGCGTATAACCAATCCACGAACGGTGCATCCAGCAAGGACTCCAGCGACAGGTTCAGCGCGGTGGCGCCGCCTTTGATGGGGCCATTCGCCGCGATATTCTGCATCAGCTTTTCCGTCACGGTGCGGTCCACTAACTGCAAGGCGCCGAGCCGCTTGGCCGTGGCGATGAACAGCCCCGCGCGCACGATGGAACCATCGGCCGCCAGGATGCGTATGCACGCTTCGCTGCGATAGGCCCAGTCCGCGTCGGCCATCTGGCATGCGCGTACGGGCTGGTATTGCAGCACCACGCGATCCGCCGGCAGGCCGACTTTGAACAGCCCGTTGATTTCCATCGTCATGGCGGTGTTTTGATCGCTCTGCACTTCTTCCTGCAGGTGCCAGGCGGGCACACCGCGCCCCTGCGCCACCGACAAGGCTTGGCCGGCGGCGGCCATCAGCTTGCCGAAAACCGCCCCTTCGTGATGCCGGTAATAAGCGAGACCAGCATGCGCCATCAGGCTTTGTTCCGTGCGCGGGAACTCCTCGATTTCTGCCAGCCCCTGGATTAACGTGTCACCCAGCTTCGCCACTTCCGTATCCGAAATTTCAGGGACCACGACCGCAAATTCCGGACCATCGAGCTTGGCCACCAGCGCGTTGGCATGGCCCTTGGCGACTTCCTGCAACAGAAATGCCGTGCGTTTGAGCAGGGTGTCGCCGGCCACCCGCCCTTCGCGTTCGTTGTACGCGGCAAAACCGCGAATGCGGATCACCGCGACCGCACCGGTGCCGAATTTCGTGGGCGCGCCGATCAGGTGCGTCAGTTGTTCGTTGAAGTCGTTGCGGTTCATCAAGCCCGTCACCGCATCGACATAGGCCTTCTTGCGCATCTTGTCGGCCAGATCGGTCTGATCGTTCAGCATGCGCTCCACCGAACGGCACATGGAATTCAGTGCGGTTGATATGCGATGCAATTCACGTGCCCACGGCAGCTTGTCCAGCGTGGTGAACTTTCGCTTGGCGATATCCTCGGCCTGCCGCTCCATATCGTCGAGCGGACGCAATGCCAACCGCAGCACGATCACCACCACCACCAGCGAAATGATCGCGACGGAAAACAGTACCCAGAACGACCGTTTGGAGATTTCCCACATTTCCCTGTAGGCGTGTCCGGGGTGACTTTCCACCTCGATGATCGCCGCCTTGCGCCAGCCGTCCATCACGACGGCATTCATGCGCGGCGTCGGCAGTGCAAAGGAATTCATGAACCAGGACGGAACGCCCTCGACGGCTTTTTCGACGCGCTTTTTGAAAATCGGCTCGCCGGTCACTTTTTTGACCAAAATCTCGCTGTAGTAGCCGCGATCGAAAATCGCGCTGGTCATCAGCTCAATGGTGACCGTATCGTTGTAGCTCTTGCTCTGGGTAATCGACAACCCGAGCGAGGTGGCGGTGTCCTGCGCGTGTGTTTCCATCGCGCGCGTCAGATAATCACGGGTGCTGTTGACCACCGTATACAGCGTCGCGAAAAACACCACGATCCACAGCACGGATATCAGTCCAACCAACAGTCGTGAAAGTTTCATATGCTGCCCCGCTATAATAAAATATCGTTTAAAAACAAATACTTATGATTTATTACGTTGCGCCGCGCATGCGCGTTTGCAAATCTTTCCAGTGCCCGATGCGATCCGAGCTGCCTACCGATTGACCGCGACCGGTCTGCTCCTTGGCGAGCCACAACCCCGAACCGTTGAAGCTGTACACCGGCACCAAATCCGTGCGCGCAGATGCCGGGAGTATCGATTTATTGATATTGTCAAGAATCACCGGCTCGGCATCCACCGTGGCGAAATACGCCAGCACCATGTGCGCCTCGTTGTACACCCTGATTTCCTTGACGTAGGTGATCTGCAACTTGTCGTCCGGCACACCGATCGCGCGCAGCGTGAAATACTTGGCAATGGAAAAATCCTCGCAGTCGCCGCCGTTGGTCGAGAGAAATTCTATCGGCGTCGCCCAGTAATCTTCCTTGCCCCAGTGTTCGCGGTCGCTCTTGAACGTGGTGCGGTTCATGAAATCATTGACCAGTTCGAGCTTTTGGCGCTCGGACAGCGCACGGTTCTTGGGATTGCCCATCAGCGCGCGCCAACTGGTCAACCGTTCGCGCGCCACCGGGCCGAAGTTTTCCGCAAGTCTGGCGATCTGCGCATCGGTAATGGTCACGACTTCCTGCGCAAAGGCGAGCGCGATCACCAGCGTAGGCAGCAGCCAGGCTAGCCAGGGAATCGATGCACGTTTGGATTTCGGGATGTTCACGGAGGCCATTTCAGTCGTTGCAGAAACTTTAACCTACTGTGCACGTTTGGTCGCGTTCGCCGCGCAATATCCGGACTCCTGCCTCTCACGGACAGATCCGATCGGAGAAAAAGATTGGCGCGCCCGAGACGATTCGAACGTCCGACCCCTGCCTTCGGAGGGCAGTACTCTATCCAGCTGAGCTACGGGCGCGTGGAGCTGGGAGTTTAGCACGCGCGCGGCGGGCAATGCTTTTACCCGGCGTGCCGCACACGCTATAATCCGTTGTTTTGGCGCAACTAAAAGAGTAGACCATGAGCGACTCGCACCCGACGCAAACCACACCTTCCACGCACTCTTCCGAAGACTCCGGCCTTATCAAGACGCCCGCACAATTGATCGTGGTGGTCGTGCTGTCTTTTGTGGTGCCCATTGCCGCGATTTTCACGATTATTCATTTTGTGATGGCGGATCAGCCTCGCGCGAAATCGGGATCGGACAAAGTGGTTGCCGCGCGTATCAAGCCCGTGGGCAGCACGCCAGAGATCGAGAAAGGCCCATCGCCGCTGGTGCCCGTACCCGTACCGGTGGCGGCGGCACCGGCAGCAGACGCCGCCGCGCCCGCTGCGGCTGGCAGCAACGGCAAAGCGGTGTACGACGCCAGTTGCATGGCGTGTCATGGCGTCGGGATTGCCGGCGCACCGAAAACGGGCGACAAAGCTGCGTGGGCGCCGCGCATCGGCGCGGGCATCGCCGCGATGCAAACCAGTGCGATCAAAGGCAAGAACGCGATGCCGGCAAAAGGCGGCAACCTGAGCCTGTCCGATGCCGACGTCAAGGCCGCGGTCGATTACATGGTTGCACAATCCAAATAATCGTGTTGTCGCATTGGCATAGACATCAAGGCGCGGGCGACCGCGCCTTTTTTGTTGCCTGGATCAGGTAACTGGGGATGGCCACCTATGCCATCGGCGACGTACAAGGTTGTTATGACGCCCTGCGCCGTCTGCTTGACATCGTAAAGTTCGATCCGCCGCGCGACACCTTGTGGCTGGTGGGCGACTTGGTAAATCGCGGCCCCCAATCGCTGGAGACATTGCGCTACGTGCGCCGCCTCGGTGACGCGGCAGTCACCGTGCTGGGCAATCACGATCTGCATCTGCTGGTCGCGGCGTCGGGCTACACCCGACAATATCCCGGCGATACGCTGGACGCCATACTGCTCGCGCCGGATCGCGACAACTTGCTGCATTGGCTGCGCCAGCAAAAGTTGATGCACTACGACCAGAAGATCGACTATGCCATGGTGCATGCCGGTTTGCTGCCGCACTGGAGCATCGCGCAGGCGGAATCGCTGGCGCGTGAAGCCGAACAGGCGCTGCGCGGCGACGAATGCGACGAGTTGTTGCGCCGGATGTACGGCAACGAGCCGCGCGCGTGGCGCGACGATTTACTGGGGCACGACCGGTTGCGCGTGATCATCAACGCCATGACGCGCATGCGGCTGTGCACCGCGCAAGGCGAAATGGAGTTTCGCCACAAACTTGCGCCAGTGGCGGGCACGATGCCCGAAGGATTCATGCCATGGTATGACGTGCCGGGCCGCGCCAGCGCCGACACGCCGATGATCTTCGGGCACTGGGCGTCGCTCGGCGTGCTGCTGCGCGCTGACGTGGTCGGCCTGGATTCCGGCTGTGTGTGGGGCCGCAAGTTAAGCGCGCTACGTCTCGAAGACCGCCGCACATTTCAATGCGGCTGCGGCGCGCTCAAAAGTTCAATGTCCGCAGAATAGCCTCGCGCGCATGGTGCGCCAGCATTTTGCGGTGTACGCCCTCGGTGACGAGCGGCGGCAGAAAATGCACATGCGCATGAATCTCCTGCTGCGTCAGCATCAGCCTTAGCGTATCCATGACCGATTTGTCGCCGTCGTAAGCGGCTTCGGTGCAAATCGAGCCGTCAATACGGCGATACTGAATTGCCACCGGAATCACCCGCGCGCCCGCCTGCTGCGCCGGGCGCAGCAACGAACTGTGAAACGGCAAGACCTGCGTGCCATCGGTGGTGGTTCCCTCGAGAAAAACGCCCATGCCCGCGCCCGCGTGCAGCGCGTCGCCGATCGCGTCATCCAGTCGCGCCAGATCCCGGCGGTGGCCACGCTCGATAAACAACGTATCGGCCTTGACGCACAACCAGCCGACCAGCGGCCAGCCCCGCACTTCGGACTTGGCAACGAATCGCGTGGGTACTGCGGCATTGATGATAAAGATGTCCAGCCACGACACGTGATTCGCCACCAACAAGAACGGCCCTGCGTCGTGTCGCGGCGGCGCGCCATGTACGGTGAGGTTGGCGGCCAGATGACGCACCAGCCCCGCCGACCAGCGTTGCAGCGAGTGCCTGCGCCGCGCTGGACCCATTAACGGATAACCCAATCCGGCCACGCCGGCCGCTTGAGTCAAGTGCGCCGAGATGCGCGCCAACCGCCAAGCGCGGGTCAGGCGCGAGGTGTGAGTACGTCCATTGAGTTTCAATAAAATATTTTTTAAAATAAATACTTAAATAACATCGCCGCCGCGCTCACTGGCGCGTAACCCGCGCCGTGATGCCATCGGAAATGACGCGCACGCGGTCGCCCGGACGGAACTGATCATCCGCCGCCTGCACAATGGAAATCGCCCGTCCGTCATCGAGCTTGATGGCGATTTCGAGCCCGGCTTGTCGCCCGCCCTGCTGTTCCGCGGCTTGGCCCGCCAGCCCGCCGAGCACCGCGCCGATAACAGAACTCACTATGGAGCCACGCCCTTGGCCGACCTGGCTACCGATCACCCCGCCAACCACCGCGCCGATGGCCCCGCCCGCGCCGGTGTTCTGCCGCGTGTTTTCGATGGTGACTTCACGCACGTTTTCCACCACGCCGGTGCGCACGATTTGTTCGCGCTGCGTCTGCTCGCCGGGGGGGCACCACTTCTCCCGTGGTGGCGCAACCCGCCGATAACATCACCGCCACCATCAGTAATCCGATTCGTGCCGCGCTTTTCATATGCCCTCTCCAGATGCTTGTGGTTACAAGGGTGTGCCGCCAAAATTTGTCTTGTACTGCGCCGCAATACTATCCCGCGTAAACGTATGATTCTGCCCGCCGCGCTGCGCGATCTTGATCGATCCCAGCAGCGACGCCAGCCGGCCCGTCACCGCCCAATCCATGCCGTTCGCGATGCCATATAGCAACCCAGCGCGAAAGGCATCGCCGCAGCCGGTGGGATCGAGTATCGCGGAGGGCTTAACACTCGGTATCTCAAACGTCTTGCCGCCAGTATGGATGACCGAACCTTTTGCCCCCAGCGTCACGATCAGCGCCTTCACCTGTTGGGCCAGCGCCTCCAGATTTTTGCCGGTACGCTCCTGTAACAATTCGGCCTCGTAGTCGTTGACCGTCACGTAGCTGGCGAGATTGACGAAACTCATCAATTCCTCCCCGTTGAACATCGGCAAGCCCTGGCCCGGATCGAATATAAACGGGATGCCCGCCTCGCTAAACTCGCGCGCGTGCTGCAGCATGCCGTCGCGGCCATCGGGCGACAAGATGCCGAGCTTTGCGCTTTTTGCATCGGCGACATGATTCAGATGCGAGTGATTCATGGCGCCGGGATGAAACGCGGTGATCTGATTGTCGTCGAGATCAGTAGTGATAAACGCCTGCGCCGTGTATGAACCCGCCACCTCGCGCACATGCGTGCGCGCAAGACCGAGTTTATCCAGCCGCGCCGCGTATTGCGCGTGATCGTCGCCCACCGTCGCCATGATCAGCGGTTCGCCGCCCAGCATTTTCAGGTTGTATGCGATGTTGCCGGCGCAGCCGCCGAACTCGCGCCGCATGTCCGGCACCAGAAACGCCACATTCAGTATATGCAGCTTTTCGGGAAGAATATGATTCTTGAACTGGTCGTGAAACACCATAATGGTGTCGTAGGCAATCGAACCGCAAATCAAGGTGGACATGAAAATTCCCAAGGAAATGTGGGCGCATTATAACAATGCGGCCACACCTGCTTCACGGAAATGGCGTTATTAATGGTTTGTAGCGGCAATCGATGCAAGCATAATGCGCGCGGGGCGGGCGTCCGCCAGCCCGGCAGTCAAAAAACCGTTGCGCTTTTAAAATGGAGGTCGTGCCATGTTGAAGGAGTTTAAGGATTTCGCCATGAAGGGCAATGTGCTCGATATGGCGGTGGGTATTATCATCGGCGCCGCGTTCGGCAAGATCGTCGATTCACTGGTCAAAGACATCATCATGCCGCCGATCGGGCTGTTGATGGGAGGCGTGGATTTCACCAACCTGTTCGTGATCATCAAGCAGGGCAAGGACATCGGCCCCTACGCGACGGTGGAGCTCGCACAAAAAGCTGGCGCAGTGACCTGGAACTATGGGGTTTTTATTAACACCATACTCACCTTCATCGTCGTCGCCTTCGCTATATTCATGCTGCTCAAGGCCTATAACAAGGCCAAAACGGCTGGGCCCGCAGAGACCGTGAAGGAACCGCCGCCCCCGCCCGAAGATGTGTTACTGCTGCGCGAGATTCGCGACGCACTGAAAAAGTAATTTCGCGCTCCATCACCTCCCGGTATCGGCTACCGGGGCGGATGAACCACTGGCGCCGCCGGCATCACCGGTGGCCGCAGCCCGCGCATCGGTGCCGGCCATGTTCAGCAGCACGCGCTCCAGTTCGCCGACGATGGAAGCCCAATCGATGCGTTCGGTGGTCACGCGCGCGTTTGCCGCCAGACGGCGGATGCGTTCCCGATCATGGGTCAGTTCCGCCACCAGATGCAAGAATGTGTCACTGTCGTCCACGCGCGCCACCAGACCGTTGTGGTCGTGGCGCATATGCTCCTCGGCCGCAGCGTAGTTGTACGCAACCACCGCCAGCCCGCTCGCCATGGCTTCCATCGTGACATTGCCGTAGGTCTCGGTCACGCTGGGAAAAATAAAAATATCCGCCGAGGCGTAGTACGTCGCCAGGTCCTCGCCGGTGCGCACGCCGGCAAACACATATTGCGGGTAATTTGCCTCCAGCCCCGCGCGCTGCGGGCCGTCGCCGACCAGCACCAACTGCGCTCTTGGATTGGCGATCAGCATGGTTTCAAATGACTTTAACAACAGCGGCAGGTTTTTCTCCGCCGCGAGCCGCCCCACGTACAGCGCCACCGGATCGTCCGGCCCGACGCCCCAGCTACGCCGCAACTCGGCGCTGCGCCGCGCGGGATTAAAGAGACGCGTATCGACGCCGCGCGCCACCACCAGCAGATCATCGAACCCCAGTTGTTTCAGTTCTTCGCGTATGCCGGCGGTGGGCACCATGGTGCAATGCGCGCGGTTATGCAACAGGCGCAAATACGCCACGATCACCGGCTTTAACCACCCCACGCCGTAATGTTTGCTGTAGGCATGAAAATTGGTGTGGAAATCGCTGGACACCGGTATGCCCAACATACGCGCGGCGGACAACGCAGACCATCCCAGCGGTCCTTCGGTCACGATATGCACCACGTCCGGGCGCTTGATTTTCCACAGCCGCAGCAGTTTGCCTTTCGCGGGAAACCCGAGCTTCAACACATCGTAGCCCGGAATCGCCAGACCGCGATGCAGCACTTCCTCGAAGTACGGCGCGCGCGCGGGCACTTCGTTGGGAAACTGCCGCGGGCGGATCAATTGGATGGTGTGTTCGCGCTCGCGCAAACCATCGACCAGACGCCCCATGGTCATGGCCACGCCATTGATATCCGGCAGATAGGTCTCGGTCACCATGGCGATGCGCAGTCGCCGGGATTTGTTGCGCGCGGACAACGCGGGTATCGATGCAGGCATTTATCGGCCTCCTCCTTCGGCGGCGCGCGGTTGCGCGCTTACGGTTTCGGACGCTTCGGGTGAATTGGCGGAAGCATCTACCAGCCGCAGCTCCGGCGTAGTACGCACGAGTTCCATGCGCCCGTCCATATGTTCGACGATGGCAGTACAGTTGTCCACCCAGTCGCCGCAGTTGTAATAAATCACGCCGTTGATCTGCTTCATCACCGGCGTATGAATGTGGCCGCACACGATACCGTCCATGCCGCGCTGCACCGCGGTGTGCGCGGCCGCAGTTTCAAAATCGCCGATATAGGCCACCGCCTTGAGCACGTTGCGCTTGGCGTAATCCGCCAGCGACCAGTGGCCGCTCACCCCCAGCTTGCGCC
>CAWUUY010000380.1:0-10411 GCA_963924885.1 uncultured Burkholderiales bacterium
CACGTGCCGTACAAAGGTGGCGCAACGGCGGTGACCGATCTCATCGGCGGCCAGATCGCCATGCTGATGGCGACACCCACCGCGTTCGTGCAGCACATCCGCTCCGGGCGCTTGAGGGCCATCGCGGTCACCAGCGCAAAACGTTTTCAGACCATGCCCGAGGTGCCGACGTTTGCCGAATCCGGCGTGCCCAACTTCGATCACGTCGAATGGTGGATGTTTGTCGGCCCCGCGCGCATACCGGCGGCGACTGAAGCCAAACTGCACAAGGATATATCCGCCGTGGTGGCGAAGGCGGATTTCAAAAGCCGCGTGCTGGAACTGGATATCGAAACCTTCGCCAGCACGCGCGAGGCAAGTCAGGCATTCTTACGCGGTGAGCTGGCGCGCTGGGCGCGGGATGCGAAGGCGCTGGGGATGGCGCCGTAGTAAGGCGTAATTTAACAATGCCCCCACCACGGGTATGATGCGTTTCGAAGCCCTATCAACCACTCGCAATCTTGGAGGATCCCCATGAAGACCTTTCTGGCAGCGGTCGTCCTAACCCTTGCCGCAGTGTCGGCCCTGGCGCAGAACGTAAAAATAACGCCGGTCGGCTCGCATCCCGGCGAACTGTGCGCAAATGATCGTGCAATGATTTTTGAAGATCCGACCGGCGTGCGCTTTCTCTACGACCCTGCGCATAACGTGACCGGCGGCGATGATCCGCGACTGGGCACGCTTCATATGGTGCTGCTCTCCCACATGCATGGCGACCACCTTGGCGACCTCAAACTGACCGCGCCGGGCGCGGGGACGTGCGCGAATTCGGGTAGGGCGCCCGCGCCGAATTCCACCACCGCCGAAGTGGTTGCGGC
Organism: uncultured Burkholderiales bacterium; assembly: GCA_963924885.1. Lineage (GTDB taxonomy): Bacteria > Pseudomonadota > Gammaproteobacteria > Burkholderiales > SG8-41 > UBA5216. Next base: position 858 of record CAWUUY010000380.1, read on the forward strand.
GAAAACCGCGGCCATGGTGATGACGCGTGCCATGGGCGGTTTTGTCGGCAACAAGGTGCAGGCGATACGCGGCGGCAAGCCGATAGAGTTTTGTCCGCAAACAAATGGCGTCACGACGGTACCGGTGGCGACGGTGTGCAATTCGCAGACGGATTTGGGCGGCATTTTTATCGCGAAGACCGCCGAGGCGTCGCAAGGTGTGGAAATCACCATCGTGTATGCGTCGCACGTGAACAATGCGCCGCCCGCGCTGCTGTCGGAGTCGCAGCGAGCCTTGCTGCAGGCAGATGGTTCCATTCTTGAATTCGGCCCGGCCACGGGTTTCGTCGTCAAGTTTACCAATGGATTGACGGTTTACCTTTCGGGCGATACCGGCATCCATTCCGAGATGAAGACGATCGTGAACGAGTACCACAAGGCCAACCTCGCCGTGCTAAACCTCGGCGTGAACCCTGGCATCTACGTATCAGGAGCGCATGCGATCAACGAGTTGATCCGGCCCGCGTCGGTGATCATCACGCATGCGAACGAAGCCGCGACCGAAGGTGGAAAGCTGCGGCCCGTCTCGCGCACGGCGACGCTGATCAAGCAATTGAAGCCGCCCGCTCACCTGGCGATCAGCGGGCGCACCATGGAGTTTGATGGCAGAGGCCGGTGCGTCGCCGGCTGCTGAGCGCAGGCCGGCGCGCTGGTAGACGATCGCACTAGGCCTTCTTTGGTGACCAGCCGTACGCCTTGGCGCAGGCGCCGCCCATCAGCATCGCCTTTTCACTCGCGGTGAGGCGATCCGTCAGACGAAACGGCTCGACTGCCTGTTCGTAGTTGACGACGGCGAAGGCGCGAGTCCAGTCGGTGCCCCACAGACAGCGGTCGAAACCCCACGCCTCAAACACGCGCGCGAGCGGGTCCCAGATGTCCGGGAAGGGATACGGCTTTTGCGACAGGGTGCACGCGCCACTGACTTTGATCACCGCATTTTTGCGCTTGGCGAGTTCCACAATCTTCGGCAAATCGGCCCATGGTTGCGGCGGGGCCGGCGGCGTGCGCGGTTGCATAATGCCGATGTGGTCGATGATGAATCGCGTATCCGGATGGCGGTCGATCAGCTTCGTGCCCGCATCCACGTTGCCCCAGAACAGCACGTTGACCGGCAGGTCGTATTTGACGGCCGCGCGCGCGATCCGGTCCAAGCCCGGATCGTCGAAGGCGCGCTCGCGGCCGGGATCGTTCGTCAGCATGATGCGAATGCCGACGGTGCCGGGTGTCTTTTTCCATTCGGCAACAACCTCTTCCACCGCCGGATTATCCGGATCGACCGGCTTGACGATGGCGAAGCGGTTGGGATGCTTGCGTTGCACTTCCACCGCGTAGCTCGCGTCGTAACGGTAGATGGAGAAGGCGGAAATAAAGATCGCGCCATCGATGCCGAGCTTGTCCATCGCCGCGACGGTCTCGTCGCCGGTGGCGCTGGCAGGCCAGTTCGGCACGCTGTTCCAAGGGCGCTTTGGTGTATTCGCTTCATAGGCGTGGATCTGGGAATCGATAATCGTCATCGGCTTAGCTCCTTTTCGTTAAGCGGTTTCAAAATATTTCAAAGTTCTAGCTCGGCAGTTTGATATAAGTGAACTGGTCGTTGCCGGGAACAATCACCACGCCGTGATTGTGATCGTGGCCCTCGTGGCCTTCTTGGTCTTCATGCTCGTGATCGTGGCCGCACGCTGCGTGGTATTGCGCGGAGATGGCGCGGGAGGCTTCCTGAACGGCTGCATCAGGGCCGACGGCGCGAACATGGTTGGCGCCGCAATGCAGGCATTTCATGTGGCCCAATCCATTCAATCCGTTGGATAAGTCGCGTGGAGAGGCCCATTTGATGCGTATTTTTTTTCCGCAGTCGGGGCAATGGGCGGCAGAGGGGAACAGCGGTTCTGGTTTGTTCATGATTTTCTTTCGGGGTTCGGCGACCAAGTGGAGGCCGTGGGAGACGAGTGAAATATATCGCTAATCCCTCGGTCAATCCAATGTTCTGGCGATTCTGTGGTGTTGATGTCGCGTGACCATTGGAGTAGGCTGAGTGTTAGTCATTTGAGTTGAGTTTGGGACATCCGTCCGCAGGTGTTGGATGTGGGTGGCCGTTGAAGCGGGCAGTACGCGGGTTTTCGGGGGAATGCGCCATGAAACACTTGCTTGTCGCCATGCTGATTGCCGCGCCGGGATGTGCCATGGCGCAGGGTCTGCTCGATTTTCGCGTCGATTTGGCCTTCGAGGCAAAGACGGTCGAAGCCGTGGCCGAGCGGGCGTACCGCGCGCGCCTGCGAGCGCTGGATGCAGATGGTCGCCTTGACGTCAACCCGGGACTTCTGGATCGCTTGCGCGTGTTGGTGGCGAGGCTGCAACCGTCCGCGCAATTCGAGCACCCCGATGTCGCGCCCGGATGGGAGGTACACACCTGCCGGCGCTGCGGCGAAAATGCCTCCGCCATGGCGGGCGGCAAACTGCTGGTCGGCGAGGAGTTTGTGGCCCGGCTTGCGCTCACCGACGATGAGCTGGCCTATGTGCTGGCGCACGAAATGGCCCACGTGTTGGCCGAACATACGCGGGAATTTGCCACCGCGGCCCGTTTTTTCATGGCGAACGGACGCAATCGCGAATACTGGGATATCCAGAAGGAACTCGACGAAAGTTTTACGGTGAACTTGCATATGGGGGTGCTGCACGTGCAGCAGGAGCTCGATGCGGATTACGCGGGCTTTATCCTTGGCGCGCGCAGCGGCTTTGACCCCGAGGCCATGCTGCGTATGCTGCGCAAGCTGTACGTTGAGCCCACGTCGGTATTGGCGACACATCCGCATGCCATGGAGCGTATTCATCGCGCGCAGGCGATGCTGGAGTCCGCGCGCCGTATTCGTGACATGGGTATTCCGCGATAAGACGGGTGCGATGCGGGGCGTCTTTGGGCAGACAGCTTGTGGTGGAAGTCGTAGACGTGGCACGCTGCGTCATGGCGTCATGGCCTCACGGTTTTGGCAGCCGCACACTGACTAAATCCGTTCCCACCACGGTATTCCCCGTAAAGCCGCCAGCCTCCGCAGCTTTTTTGTAATCCGCTTCCGTCAGCGCGCCGCCCGGCACTTTGTACGGGCCTTGCTGGCGCGCGCCCAGCGGTGGAATCAGATGGGTAAGCATCAGGTGTTTCGCGCCCGCGCGCTGCGCCATCGCGCCGAGATCGGTGGCCGTGCTCTGCCGGTGATAAATCGGCGCGGGAAAACTGCTGTCTCTATCCGGCCCCATTACCGGGTGTATCGCGGAATGCACAATAATGTCCGCACCCTTCGCGAGTTTTTCGACTTGCGCCGAGGTGGAGCTGGCGCGCGGCGGCGCCGGGGTGTCATGGCCTGCGTCGCCACCGATCACCACGCTGCCGGCGGGCGTGTCGACACGATACGAGGCGTGCCCTGCGATGTGCGCGGAGCGGATGGCGCTGACTTTTACATCGCCACGTGTCCACACCACTTGTGCATCGTCCTTTGGCTCGAAGGTCTGCACATTCGCGAGTGCGGCGGGTCCGCCCGCGAGGCGCGTGCCGTCTTCAGCGCTGCGCTGCGCGATTTCGCCGGATTGCAGGTAGGCGTCGCCGATGTGCGCCACAAGTTTTTGACAGCTCATGGTGTATGCAGTGGCGGCTGTCGAGGACGGCGCATCCGCGCTGCACACGATGTCCACCTTGGGCGCCTTGCTGCTGAAATGCCAGCGTATCTGCAACAGATCGGCAAGACCATCGACGTGATCCGAATGCAGGTGCGTGAAAAAGATCGCGTTGATTTGATTCGGCAGCACCGGTATTTGCGACAAGCGCATGCTGGTGCCGCGTCCGGCATCGAATTGCAGATGCACCGCATTGCAGCCGTTGCTGTCGTCGCCGTAGCGCACCAGCGCGCCCGCGCCCGCAAGGCCGCCGTAAGCCGATGGCCCGCCCTGCGTGCCGGTGAGGGTGACGATCATGCACGGTGCGGCGTGGGCAGCGGTGATCGTGCATGCAGCCCAGACGGCGGCGAAGGCGAATAGCGATAAGCAATTGTTTTTCATTGCAAAACCTCCTGTGAGTGCGTAATTACATTTTGGTCTGACGAGTAAAGGCGCTTGGATGTGATCTGGGCTATCAGTTTTATACCGCGCATTAACGCACAATGCGCGAGATGAGAATTATTGACATAAGTCCCGCCTGCAAATAGTTGTTGAATAGTCTTGACGACGCCGCGCGAAAGGAGTCCACTGAAAGCGTTTCAAGATTTCGGCTCGGAATGGATTTCGAACTATCGGCTGATACGGTTACTGCTCCAGGTTGGCTGTTGTGCGCGCCCCAGTGGTGGAATGTCGCGGGTGTGCCTGATGCGAACGAGTGGTGACCACCTCGACTCTACGTTCGAGGATCATTCCGGGCCGGGGCTTGGGCAAAGGTGTGGCGCGTGTTGCGTCACTGTTATCCCCGAGGGGAGAAGCAGGCGTTGTGTGCAGCCGGAAGTCGAGGACAGATCTATCGATGAAATTTCCTACAGTGCTACCTTATTGTTCTCGCCGGTAACAAAATCCCGGCATGCGTCACGGTGACGTGACGAAACCTGGCCACGGTCAGTGGCAACCCTGAAGCCCCACGATAGTTGTTCTATCGCGGGGCTTCGCGTTTGTGGGCCGCGCTACATCGTAGCGCCGGGCCGTCCGAGCGCCTCGTCGGTCAGATGCTTGACGAGATAATCGTAAGCGTCATCCACCGAATCGGTACGATGCACCAGCGACACATCGGCGGCGTTAATCATGCCGTGTTTTACCAGCGCGTCGAAGTTAATCACCTCGCGCCAGTACTCGGTGCCGAACAGCACAATCGGCATGGGCTTTTTCATGTTGCACGTTTGCACCAACGTCAGCAGTTCGAACAACTCATCGAGCGTGCCGTTGCCGCCGGGGAGCACGATCACTGCTTTGGCGAGATAGTAAAACCAGAATTTGCGCATGAAAAAATAGTGAAAATGAAATCCCAGCCCGTGCGTGATGTAGGGGTTATCGAATTCCTCCATCGGCAGCGAGATGGTAAGGCCGACATTCACGCCGCCCCCCTCGGAGGCGCCGCGATTGGCGGCCTCCATGATGCCGGGGCCGCCGCCGGTGCAAACAACGAAACGCTTTTCGATGCTGTCGAGTTCCTTCGACCATTGCGCGATGCAATACGCCAGCGTGCGCGCGGCTTCGTATTAGGCCGACATTTTCAGCGCCATGCGCGCCTTGGTTAGATCGCCGCCTTCGGCTTAGGCTTTTTTCAGCGCGGCCTCAGCCTGCTCGCTTGACAGCGTGCGCGCCGAGCCCATGAACACCACCGTGTCGTCGATGTGTTCGCGGTCGAAGCGGCTTTTCGGTTCAAGGTATTCGGCAAGTATGCGTAGCTCGCGCCCGTCTTTGCTGTTGAGAAAGGCTTCGTTGCGATAGGCCTTGGGGATTTTGTCGGGCATGAGGTGGGCCTGGTCGAGAGGGGTATGGGAAGGGTGGGAGCATGAAGTATACGTAAGTATTTGTTTTTAAACAATATTTATTTGATGCGCCCAGCGTCTACCGACGACGCGCCACTTACTCAAAGAAAAACCGCCCCACCTTCACGCCGGTAAGCCAGGGCTTGTCGCTGCCTTCGACTTCGATGCGGAATTCGACTTCGACGCGCAGTGATCCGTCGGGGCGTTCTTCAATCGCCAGCAGCTTTGAGCGCGCGCGGATGCGTGACCCTGTCAGCAGTGGCTGCAAAAATCGAATGCGATCCCAGCCCTGATTCAACGAATATTTGCGCGGGTAACGGCTGTACGGCGAAATCGCGCGGCTGAGTTTGGGCAGGATGGCAATGCCCATGTTGCCGGGCGCGATGGTGCTGCCGAGTTTGGATTGTTTCGTGCGCTCGACGTCGGTGTGTATCCAGCCGGTTTCGCCGGTGAGGTCCACGTAATCGTTGATGAGTTGTTGGGTAATGATGAACCACTCGCCGGGATCGGACTCTTGTCCGATGTCGCGGCGCATGGCTTCGAGTACGGTTTGCCGGGATGTCATGATGTCGGCGCGCCTTTACTCCGCGCGGATGCCCATTTTCCGGATCAGTTTGCCGGTGTTGGCCATTTCGGATTTCATCGCGTCGGCCAATTCCGCCGGTGGACCCTCGGCAACTTCGGATCCCGTATCGAACAGCCGTTTCCTGACATCGGCATCGTTCAACGCGCGGACGATTTCCTGATTCAGTTGATCGATGATCGCCGAAGGTGTTTTCGCCGGTGCGAACAGGCCGAGTATCGCTTTGGATTCGTAGCCGGGCAGGCCCGATGATGCCGCCGTTGGCAAACCGGGTGCCAGCGCCGAGGGCTGCAACGTGGTGACCGCGAGCCCCCGGACCTTGCCGGCTTTGACAAACGGCGTTCCCGCCGCCGCGTTGGGAAAACTGATTTGCGCCTCGCCGGTAATCAGCGACAGCGTCGCCGGCCCCTGGCCTTTATAAGCCACGCGCACGATGTTGACGCTCGCCATCGCGCGGAACAATTCACCCGCCAGATGCGCGGACGCGCCGGATTGCCCGGTGGAATAGTTGAGTTCGCCGGCCTGCGCCTTGGCCAGCGCGACCAGTTCCTTGACGGACCGCACCGGCAACGACGGATGCACCACGATGATATTGGGCGAGGTCACCAGCATGCACACCGGCGCGAAGTCGCGCAGCGCATCCCACGCCACCTTGTCGCACAGAAATTCCGCAAGCCACAGGCTGGCGCTCGCGAGCAGCAGCGTGTGGCCGTCGGCCGGCGCGCGCGGCACCAATTCCATGGAAGAGACCCCGCCACGATTATCGACGATGACTTGCTGCCCGAGGCGCTCGGTAAGCTTCGGCGCCATCACCCGCGCCGTCAGATCGAGGCTGCCGCCCGGCACGGTGGTGACGATGCGGATGGGCTTGGACGGAAAGCTTTGCGCGTGCGCCATGCCGGCGCACAGCGCGAGCCAGCCCGTGACGAACCCAAGGCGCATGGCTTAGCGAAACGCCGGCTTTGCCTTAAGCAAATCGCTCGGATAGGCGCGCGGTGACTGCGACACCTTCATGTTCACCATGGCGCGCGCCATTTCAACGGCTGCCGGAAAGGCAGCCCATGAGGTTGATCTCCTGATAACCCGCGATAACCAGGCCCTCGCGAACTTCATCCAGAAAACACTGCTGATGCGGCGAACCGATGATGACCGAATCCACGCCTTCGTCCTCGATCGCGCGGATGAACTGGTTGACGATGGCGCCGGCGAACTCTTTCACCTCCGGCACGTTTTTGCGCTCGGCTTTTTTGTACTTGCGCACCAGCGCCATGGTGTAGGTGGACGAGCGCGATACGTAACGCACGCTGGTGAGCTTGTGATTCAGCCCGTAGGACTGCACGTTGCGCCGCACGATCATCGCCTGCGCATCGGTGGTGGTGAGCACGCAGAATTTTTCGCCGAGCAGCGACGCCATGTGTACCGCCGAATGTACCGGATAGGCAAGCGGCAGCGTGCAGGCCATTTTCGCCGCGAGAAATCCCGGCTCGATTCCGGTCTGCGTGACCACGGCATCGTATTTGCCCAGCGCGCACACGGCCTTGATGCGATTGACGATGCCCACCGCGATGCTGGTCACCACCGTGTCGTCGCGCGACTCCGCGCCGTGCGCGGTCGGCTCGCCCTCGTCGATGTCGATCTCCACGCTATTCAGCTGCTCTTTGGCGCGCATGCTGGCGAGCAGGTCTTTCATCATGAAGTGACCTTCGGCGGGGTCGTAGTTCACGCCGGCACGTTGATAAGGCGGAATAGCGATGATTTTCAAGCGGCTTCTCCCGTGAGTTTTTGAAATCAACAGATAGACCAGTAGAAATTATTACGGGCGGAGCACACCGGCTTTTGCCTGTGAGTCCGCCCGCATGATGGCAACTGCAACGAATGCCCGTTACGCCGGGGTAAACATCGGCACCGACGTGCCGTTCTCGGTTGTCTTGAACACTACTTTGACTTTCTGCCCGATCTTCAACGCATCCAGATCGCAGTCAACAAAGTTGGTCATCAGCTTGGGGCCTTCGTCGAGCGTGACGTAGCCGATGGCGTAGGGCACGGGGCCGCCGCGGCGGGTGACGGTGTAGGTGTAGATCGTGCCGGTGCCCTTGGTTTGCAGCCAATCCACCTTGCTGCTGAAGCAGTGCGGGCACAGCGCGCGCGGGTAGTGATGCACCTTGCCGCAGTCGCCGCATTTTTTAATCAGCAACTTGCCTTCGGCGCAAGCGTCGAAGTAGGGCTGGTCGCCGGGGTTCAGCGACGGGTCGCGCAGTTTTCTGTCTTGAGCTGGGGTGGCCATGTTGTTACTCCCTTTCCATGATAAGCGTGGCGCTGCCGTGCCGGTGACCGAGGGCGCCGCCGGTGCCGTGCGCGAGTGCGATGTTGCAGTTTTTGACCTGCACCGCCGGGTGCGCTTCGCCGCGCAGTTGGCGCACGGCCTCCAGGATTTTGGTCATGCCGCCGCGGTTAGCCGGATGGTTGTTGCACAGGCCGCCGCCGTCGGTGTTAAACGGCAGCTTGCCGCTGCCGGCGATCAGATTGCCGTCAGATACGAACTTGCCGCCTTCGCCTTTTTTGCAAAAGCCCAAGTCTTCGATCTGCATCACCACGGTGATGGTGAAGCTGTCGTAGATCGAGGCGTATTTGATGTCGCTGGGTTTAACACCCGCCATCTCAAAGGCGCGCGGGCCGGTCCAGGCCGCGCCGGAGTACACCAGATCAACGTCGCCGGCGAACTGGCCTTTGGTTGTTTCGCCAGTGCCGGTGATTTTCACCAGCGGGCGTTTCAGGCTCTTGGCGATTTCCGGGGTGGTGACGATGACCGCGCCGCCGCCGTCGCTGACCACGCAGCAATCGAGGCGATGCAACGGGTCGGAGATCATCGGCGAATTGACGACTTGTTCGACCGTGACCACGTCGCGCAGCATCGCGTTGGGGTTGTGCTGCGCGTGATGTGACGCGGCGACTTTCACCCACGCCAGTTGTTCGCTGGTGGTGCCGTATTCGTACATGTGGCGCATGGCGCACATGGCGTAGAGGTTCACCGTCACTGGGCTGTAGGGCATTTCAAACGGCGCGTCGGGCAGGTTCGCACCGCGGTCGCGCACCTGCGTGCCCGAGCTGCCTTCCGAGTTGGGGCGACCGGCGAGTGTGATGAGTGCCACTTTGCACTTGCCGGCAGCAATGGCTTCGGCGGCGTGCGCGACATGCACCAGATATGAGCAGCCGCCCATGTCGGTGGAGTCGACGTGCTTTAACTGCTTCAGGTTCATGTAGTTGGCCATGCTCCAGACGTTGGCGCCCGGCGCATCACCCGCACAAAAATAGCCGTCGATATCGTTCTTGGTGAGACCTGCGTCTTCGAGCGCGCCTTTAGCGCATTCGGCGTGCAATTGCGACACGGAGTGGTTCGGCGCTTTTCGCAGCGGATGCTCGTAAGCGCCTACGATGTAGGCTTTGCCTTTGACGCT
>CAWUUY010000381.1:0-3300 GCA_963924885.1 uncultured Burkholderiales bacterium
GACGCGGCTCGAAGGCACATCATCCGGCCACCCTGCTGGCGATACTGGTGTATGGCTACGCCACTGGCGTGTTCTCCAGCCGTCGGTTGGAGCGGGCCACCCACGACTCAGTCGCCTTTCGATAGATACTTGGACGACCCCGACGTGCCGATTGACACTAACCATCTGGAACGGGCGTTACGGGTTATTCCCATGGGTCGTAAAAACTGGCTGTTCGCATGGACTGAACTCGGCGCCAAGCATGTGGGGATCGTGCGAAGTCTGCTGGTGACATGTCGACTGCACGAGATTGACCCGTATGACTACTTCGTCGATGACCTGCAGCGCGTTGGAAATCACCCCGCATGCGAAGTTGTGCAATTGACGCCGCGCCGGTGGAAAGAACTCTTCACTAACCAGCCCCCTCGTTCCGACCTTTACGATCTGACCGCCCGACACAATCACGCCGCTGGCTGACCGGTTACACACACCGCGCTGAGCCTTCTGCCGCTCCCAGATCAAGCCCATGATCATGGTCATCGGGATCATTAGCCCGACGCCGATCAGCAGCACCAGTACGATCCGCTTCAAAAGTGCAAATTTCATGTTCTGTATCCCTGAATACGATTAATCCAATGTTCAGGTGTTACAAGGGAGCAATGTGGTGCTCGCGCGGCACGATTGTGGCGAGGCGCCGATACATTGTGGCGAAAAAAAGGCGTCCGGTTCGGCTAATCTTATTGACGTCCTGCATGCGCAGCCAGGCGTGCTACGCTTTGACCTGGCCATCGACCAACCCGCACAGGAGATAACACTATGATGCCCAAAGAATACGATGTCACCGGAAAAGTCGTTTTCATCACTGGCGCCGCGCGCGGCATAGGCCGCGGCATTGCCGAAGTGCTGGCCGAAGCGGGCGCGGATATTGCGCTGAACGCGCTGACGCCCAAATATCTCAACGGCACCTGCGCCGAGATCGCCAAGGCTTCCGGGCGGCGTGTGGATCCCATCGTCGCGGATGTCACCAAGACCGCAGATGTAAACCGTGCCGTGGATGAGGTGATGGCGAAATTCGGCCGCATCGACGTGATGGTCAACGCGCTGGGCGATGCGCTTCGCAATCCGCTGGTGGCGCTGCCGGGCAAGGAAGGCAGCGTGGGCGCGTCGGACGAAGACTTGCGCAACGTGATGGACATCAATCTCACCGAGGCGCTGCTTTGCACGCGCGCGGTCGGCCCGCACATGCTGGCGCGTAAATCCGGCAAGGTCATCAACATCGCCGCGTGGACCGCGCATCAGGGCGGCCGCGACATGGTGCTCTACACCACCGCCAAGACCGCGCTCGCGGGCTTCACGCGCGCGCAGGCGCTGGAATGGGCGCCGTATAACGTGCATGTGAACGCCATCGGACCGGGACAGTTCCCCGATATCGTCACCGCCGGACCGGAACGCTTCAAACAGATCACCGAACGCGCGCAGAAAAACGTGCCGCTGGGCCGGCATGGCAAACTGCGTGAGGTCGGGCTGCTGGCGTTGTATCTAGCGTCCGGTGCGTCGGACTATATGACGGGACAGACGATCTTGCTGGATGGCGGGTTGGGACTGTAGGATGCGGAACGCGCCCAGCCTTGACCGAACAGGCCGTTGCACCCCTGAACCCATCCTGATAGACTAGTCACCTAACTAGTCACATGGTGGGAAATATGAAAACTTGGCCCGTACAAGATGCGAAAGCGCGTTTCAGCGAGTTCCTCGAAGCGTGCATTAATGATGGCCCCCAGATCGTCACCAAGCGCGGCACGGAAGCCGCCGTGCTAGTACCTGTGGATGAGTGGCGGCGGCTCCAGGCCTCGGCCCGCCCCTCCATCAAGCAGTTGCTGCTGTCGGACGACGCGCGTACCGAATCGCTGACGTCGCCACGGGGACTCGCGCGCAGACGCAAAGTCACCGCGCTAAGTTAGCGCCAGGCATATGTATCTGCTCGACACCAACGTGGTCTCCGAATTGCGCAAGCCGCGCCCACATGGCGCGGTCGTCGCGTGGTTGCAATCCACGGCCAATAGCGACCTGCACCTGGCGGCGGTTACCTTGGGCGAAATTCAAGCCGGCATCCAACTCACGCGGGAGCACGATGCGGCAAATGCCTCCGAAATCGAGGCATGGGCAAACCTTGTCGCCGCGTCATACAGCATCCTGCCCATGGATGGCGAGACGTTCCGCGCGTGGGCGCGATTGATGCATCGCAAACCGGACTCAATCTATGAAGACGCGATGATCGCGGCAACCGCCTCGATTCACAAGCTGACAGTCGTGACTCGAAACGTCACCGACTTTGCCCGTTTCGATGTGATGCTGCTCAATCCGTTTGATGTCGTACGGAATTGAGTAACCGTAGGTTGGGCTGCCAAGCCCAACAATTGCGTTCACGCAGCACTGCTGTTGGGCTTCTCTGCGTTCAGCGCCAACCTACTGGTTACTTGCGCGCCTTGCGATCCAGTACGTGCAAGTGTTCCAGCTTCTCGCGTATCTTCCCCTCCAATCCAAACTCCGTAGGCTCGTATAACCTCGGCGGGGTCATGCCGTCGGGGAAATAATTTTCACCCGCTGCGTACGCGCCCGCCTCGTCGTGTGCGTAGCGGTAGTTCGCGCCGTAGCCTAAATCCTTCATCAGCTTGGTCGGTGCGTTGCGCAGGTGTTCCGGCACCGGGCGCGATTTGTCCTCGCGCACCAGCGCGCGTGCCGCGTTGTAGGCGGTGTAGGCGGCGTTGCTTTTGGGTGCGACGGCAAGATAAATCACCACTTCCGCCAGCGCCAGTTCGCCTTCGGGTGAGCCGAGTCGTTCATACGTTTCACAGGCATCAAGCGCCATGCGCAGCGCGCGTGGATCGGCCAAACCGATGTCCTCGCTCGCCATGCGCACGATGCGCCTTCCGAGATACAGCGGGTCGGCGCCGCCGTCTAACATACGCACCATCCAGTAGAGCGCGGCATCGGGCGACGAGCCGCGCACGCTTTTATGCAGCGCGGAGATTTGATCGTAGAACTGATCGCCGCCCTTGTCGAAGCGCCGCAGGCTTTGCGTAAGCGTGGCTTTGACGAACTCATCGTCAATGCTGGTGCAATTGGTTTCTTCGGCGGCGTCGGCGAGTTGTTCGATCAGGTTCAACAGCCGGCGCGCGTCGCCGTCGGCGTAGCCGATAATGCGCGTTTTTGCCTCCCCTGCAATATCCTTTATAAACAGATACTTACTGAATGACCTCTGGAGTAAATCGGCCAACTCGCTGTCGCTCAACGGTTGCAGCACGTAGACCGCCGCGCGCG
>CAWUUY010000382.1:0-5230 GCA_963924885.1 uncultured Burkholderiales bacterium
CATGGTCATGCCCGCTTTGATCGCGTGATACAAAAAAACCGTGTGGATCGCCTCGCGCGCCGGGTCATTGCCGCGGAAAGAAAAGCTCACGTTCGACACCCCCCCGCTCACCTTGGCGTACGGCAGGTTCTGGCGTATCCAGCGCGTGGCCTCGATAAAATCCACCGCGTAGTTGTTGTGTTCCTCGATGCCGGTGGCAATCGCAAAAATATTCGGATCGAAAATAATGTCTTCCGGCGGAAACCCCACCTGCTGCGTCAGCAGATCGTAGGCGCGTTTGCAGATTTCCGTCTTGCGCGCAAAGGTATCCGCCTGCCCCTGTTCATCAAAGGCCATCACGATCACCGCCGCGCCATAGCGCCGGCACAGCCGCGCCTGACGCAGGAACTCCGCCTCGCCTTCTTTCATACTGATGGAGTTGACCACGGGCTTGCCCTGCACGCATTTCAGGCCCGCCTCGATCACCTCCCACTTCGACGAGTCGATCATCACCGGTACGCGCGAAATATCCGGCTCGCCGGCGAGCAAGTTCAAAAAGCGCTTCATCGCGGCTTTGGAGTCGAGCATCGCCTCGTCCATGTTGATGTCGATCACCTGCGCGCCGTTCTCCACCTGCTGGCGCGCCACGGCCAGCGCTTCGTCGTATTGCTCATTCAAAATCAGCCGCGCAAACGCGCGCGAGCCGGTGACGTTGGTGCGCTCGCCGACGTTGACGAAAAGCGAGGTTTCATCAATGTTCGCCGGCTCCAGGCCCGACAGGCGCAACTTGTGATCGCCCTCGGGCGTTACGCGCGGCGGCAAGGTCTTCACTGCATTCGCTATCGCACGGATATGGTCGGGCGTGGTGCCGCAGCAACCGCCCGCGATATTGACGAACCCTGCTTCGGCAAATTCTTTCAGCAAGCTGGAGGTAATCGGCGGCGTTTCATCAAAGCCGGTGTCGCTCATCGGGTTGGGCAGACCCGCGTTCGGATACACGCAGATCGCTGCGTCGCAAATCTTCGACAACTCGGCGATGTACGGGCGCATCAGCGACGCGCCCAGCGCGCAGTTCAGGCCTATGGTAATCGGCTTGGCGTGGCGCACCGAGTTCCAGAACGCCTCCACCGTCTGCCCCGACAAAATGCGCCCGGAGGCATCGGTCACCGTGCCGGAAATCATCACCGGGTAACGCTCGCCGCTTTCCTCGAAAAACTGGTCGATGGCGAACAGCGCCGCCTTGGCATTCAGTGTGTCGAAAATGGTTTCTACCAGAAACAGATCGACGCCGCCCTCGTGCAGCGCGCGCGCCTGATCGAGATACGCCGCCACCAGTTCATCAAAGGTGACATTGCGCGCACCGGCATCATTCACATCCGGCGAGATCGACGCGGTTTTCGGCGTGGGGCCGAAAGCGCCAGCGGCGTAACGTGGTTTTTCCGGCGTGGAAAATTTTGCGCAGGCCGCGCGGGCAAGCCGCGCCGACACCACGTTCATCTCGTACGCCAACGCCTCCATGTGGTAATCGGCCTGCGCGATGCGCTGCGCGCCGAAGGTGTTGGTTTCGATGATGTCCGAGCCGGCGTCGAGATATTGCTCGTGGATTTCGCTGATGATGCGCGGCTGCGTCAGCACCAGCAGCTCGTTATTGCCTTTCACGTCGTGCGCGAAATCGGCAAAACGCTCGCCGCGATACTCCTTCTCGCCGATCTTGTAGCGTTGGATCATGGTGCCCATGGCGCCGTCGAGGACCAGTATCCGCGTGGCCAGCGCCTTTTGCAGGGCGCTGAAACGGTCGTGATTGGCGTTCATCACGTTCTCCTTTCAGTTCGAAAAAAGTTCGTGAGCGCGGTTGCAATGGGTCTGCCGAGCCTGGCGGGCACGCTGGTGATTTCGGCGCCCGTCGCAACGCTCCTCGACAAGGCGCGCAGTATACCAGAGCCGCATTCGCACTTGTTATTGAATGATGCCCGGCTCGCGGACTACCCCTATAATGGGGGCTACCGCATCGCGAGAGCCCAGCCATGCAGCACCTCGAACCCCAAGCCGCCCATGTGTTTTTGAAGAGCAACCCCAACGCGATTTTCATCGATTGCCGCAGCGAAATGGAGTATCTGTTCGTCGGCCACCCGGTGGGTGCAATACTCGTGGCATGGAACGACGGCCCCAATTGGGAAATCAATCCGCAGTTCGTGCCGCATGTCAAAAAAGCCGCCAGCGTCGATCGCCCCATCGTGCTGATCTGCCGCAGCGGCAACCGTTCTATCGACGCCGGCCACGCGCTGGAAGAAGCCGGATTTACGCAGGTATACAACGTGCTGCACGGCTTTGAAGGCGAGCTCGACGACAACCACCACCGCAATGAAAAAACCGGCTGGCGGCATGAAGGGCTGCCGTGGGAGCAATGCTGAATGCAGGATTGAGGAATTAGGATTGAGTAACCCCGGCACCGTGCTGGTGTTACTCAATCCTCAATCCTCAATCCTAATTCCTCAATCCTAAAACCTCACCCCAGCGTCACGCCCAGTCCTTTTCCGATGAGGTAGGTCACCGCGCCGGCGGCGGCGCCTATGGCGAGCATGCGTATGCCGCTCCACCAGGCATTGCGTCCCGTGAACAGCGATATCGTCGCGCCCACGGCGAATAACGCGACGCACGTCATGGCTATGGCGATCACCATGCTCATGGGTCCGCTGACAAACAT
This sequence comes from uncultured Burkholderiales bacterium, assembly GCA_963924885.1. Taxonomy (GTDB): domain Bacteria; phylum Pseudomonadota; class Gammaproteobacteria; order Burkholderiales; family SG8-41; genus UBA5216. Next base: position 2,684 of record CAWUUY010000382.1, read on the forward strand.
AAACAGCAGCAAGGGTATGGCCGCACCGATGGCAAACGCACTGAACGAAAACAGCGCCGTACCCCACGGCGAACCGAGATCGTCCGGGTTCAGGCCCAGTTCCTCGCGCGCCAGCGTATCAAGGGCGCGCGCCGGGTCTTGGGTGAGTTGCGTTGCCAATTTCACCGCGTCCTCGCGCGGCAGGCCGCGCGCCTCATAAATCAGCGCGAGTTCTTCGGCTTCTTCTTCGGGGTAGTGATCGAGTTCTTCTTTTTCGAGACCAATCTGGTATTCGAACATCTCGCGCTGCGAACGCACCGACACATACTCGCCCGCCGCCATCGAAAACGCGCCCGCGATGAGGCCCGCCGCGCCAGCAAGCAAAAGTAATTTGTTGTCCGCGGTCGCCCCAGCCATGCCCATCATCAAACTAGCGTTTGAGATCAGCCCGTCGTTCACTCCGAACACCGCCGCGCGCAGATTGCCGCCGCTGCCCATGCCGCGATGGCGCTTGCCCATCTCGCCGCCCGGCGCCGGTGACGCGTGTCCTTGTGTCGCATGGGTGTAGAGCGACATGCCGCGCACCTTCATCGCCGACAACACCGTGCGTAGCGGACGCGCGCCCAAGCGGCGTACCAGTGACGCCACCACGCGCGTGCGGATGTCCGGCGTGTACAGCGCGGGTGCGGGAAAACCCGCCTTCACCGCCAGCGTGGCCCAAATCGCGGCTTGTTTTTCGGCCTCGCCCGCGAGTTCGGTAAACAACGACGCGCGCGGCGTGCCGGATTCGACATCCGCCACCAAGCGGTAGAGGTACGCAGCCTGCATTTCCTCGCGCCAACTGGACAGTTCGCTCATGTGTGGAATTGTATCCCGTGAAGCAATACCTCAACCCCGTCGAAGGACGCAATCGCCGCAAGCATTGCGCCATCCCCCATTCGGAAACGCCAAACGGCGGAAGGCGCTGCGCTTTCCCGCTCTACGGTTTCGGGGTAAGGCGAACAAGAATGACATAGCAAACACTCGCGCAGATGTGGGTTACGAGACCCTCTGAGAGCCGCCGAGCAACGCAGACGCGCCGGGGCTCAATGGATTAGCGGCGAGGACTGTCTGAGTCCTCGCGCCGTTGGTTTATGCGAGGGCGAGTTCCGCAGCCGCCCGGCGTGGCGAGTAGCGTAGGGAGTGGTCGGCGAACCGGGGGCGGCCTTTTCTTGTTGTTGATGTTCAACGCATGCGCATGCGGCGCAATGGGATTACGCCCTACGATTACTTCCCCGCCACCATCCGCCCACAACAATCCCCAAACCCAATTCCCACATACCCCTCGCGCCGACCATGCGCTCGCAAATAAATATCGTCGCCATCCTGCACCCAGCGGCGTATCTCGCCTGAAGCCAGCGTAATGTCCTGTGTGCCGTCTAACGACAGTTCAGCGATGCTGCCGTAGTTTTCTGGCGTAGGGCCGCTGATGGTGCCGGAGCCGAAGAGGTCGCCGGGTTCCAGCGCACAGCCGCCGCAGGTGTGGTGCGCGACCATCTGCGCCACGGTCCAATACAAATGCTTGGTGTTACTCACCGCGATGCGCTGTGGCGGCAGGCCTTTTGCGCGCATTCCTTCGGTGTGGATCAGCACTTCGAGTTCGATATCGAATTGGCCCTCGCGCTGGTCAGCGTCGTCCCACAGGTACGGCAGCGGTTTCGGGTCACTCTCCGGGCGCGCGGGTTGAGCAATCTGAAACGGCGCCAGCGCTTCGGGGGTCACCATCCACGGCGAAATGGTGGTGCCGAAATTCTTCGACAAAAACGGCCCCAGCGGCGCGGATTCCCAGCGTTGAATATCCCGCGCTGACCAGTCGTTCAACATGCAGTAGCCGTAGACGTGTTCGGACGCTTTGCCGACAGGGATGGGCTCACCCCATGCGTTGCCGCTACCCAGCCACACGCCGAATTCGAGTTCGAAATCCATTTTCAGGCACGGACCGAAGGTCGGTAGTTTGTCGTTGCCCACCAGCCGCTGGCCGTTGGGGCGGCGCACCGGCACGCCGCTCGCGCGCACGGTGGAGGCGCGGCTGTGATACGCCACCGGCACGTATTTGTAATTTTCATTCAGCGCCGGCCAGGCGCCGCGCCGCTTGCCGCCGTTTTCAGCGTGCTGGATACCGGCAAAAAAATCGGTGAAGGCGCCGATCTTCGCCGGCAGATGCAACGCGCAGTCAGCAACCTTGTGTAGCAACGTGGCTGCCAGCGGCTGCGCGCGCTTCGATTCCGCCGTGCCTTCGGCGAGCAGCGCCGAGAGTTGTTTGCGCAGCGCGGCACGCGGACCTGCGCCCAAGGCCATCAGCTCATTCAAGCTGGAAGCGCTCGCCGCACGCGCAGCTTTCTCCGCGTCGCCGGAAAAAAGTTTTGCTTCGCACGCGGCTTTGAGATCAAACACGTCAGCGCCTATCGCGACACCGCCGCGCGGCGCGTCACCCCTCACACTGAAAATGCCCAGCGGCAAATTCTGTATCGGAAAATCGGTAGCCCCATGGGCGCTGGCAACCCAGCTTTTGCGTGTAGCGTCGTGGGT
>CAWUUY010000383.1:0-19020 GCA_963924885.1 uncultured Burkholderiales bacterium
CCCAAGACTTCTGCACTATCCGCTCCTACCTCGATACCATGCACAAACAAGGGCATAATCTGTTCGAGATACTACGCTCGGCATTCATGGGCTGCACGCCTTTGCCTGCTTCGCGCTGAGCTGTCACAAAAATTACTTAAAAACAAATACTTACTTAGCTTCTCTCTGGCTGTCGATGGTGACTGCCGGCGCCTTCGCTGCGGGGATGGAACCCGTATGGTCGCTCGCGCAAAAAGAAAAACCGGCGCTGATGGGAACGCTTAAAGAATTGACGGCCATCGAATCCGGCAGCCGCGAACTCGAAGAACTCGACAAGATAGCCAACGTTCTGGCGGCGCGATTCAAAGCGCTCGGCGGCAAGGTGGAGTTAATCGAGGCGGTTGAAAGCGACATGGTGCGTCTGTCCGACACACCCGAGAAAATCGGCAAGATGGTAAAGGCCACCTTCACCGGTACCGGCACCAAAAAAATCCTGTTGATAGCGCACATGGATACCGTCTACCCGCGCGGCATGGTGACGCAACAGCCGTTTCGCATCGACGGCGACCGCGCCTATGGCCTGGGCATCGCCGACAACCGTCACGGCATCGCGGTGATTCTACATTCCATCGCGATGCTGAACGCGATGAAGTTCCGCGATTACGGCACCATCACCGTGTTCATCAACGCGGATGAGGAAATCGGTTCACCCGGATCGCGCAATCACCACATGCGTCTCGGCGCCCAGCACGACGCGGTGATGTCATTCGAGGGCGGCGGCAATGAGAAAGAAGACCGCGTGCGGCTCGCTACCAGCGGCCATGCGCTGGCGCTGCTCACCGTGCGCGGACGCGCCTCGCACGCGGGCAGCGCGCCGGAGAAAGGCGTGAATGCGCTGGATGAACTCGCGCACCAGATTTTGCAGATGCGTGATTTGTCTGATGCGAAAACCGGGGTGAAGGTGAACTGGACGCTGGCGCGCGCGGGCCTGGTGTTCAACATGATTCCGCCCGGCGCGCAGGCCACGGGGGACGTGCGCGTGGCGCGCATCGCCGACTACGACGGCATCGAGCAAAAGCTGAAGGAGCGCGTGAAAAATAAACTGCTGCCCGACGCGCACGTGGAACTGGTGCTGGAAGATTCCGCTGGCGGCTTCACCGACGCCGCCAATGCGTCGCTCAAAACCGCAGCGCCGGTGATCGAAGGTTTTGGCCTGCACGGCTTTGGTTCGCACACCACCAACGCGGAATACATAGTGATGAGTTCCATCGGCCCGCGGCTGTATCTGACGACACGTATGCTTATGGATATTTCGACCGGAAAAGCGCCGTTGGCCCCGCTCAAATGAGCTTCTTGCGGATGTAGGTCACGACGAGCTCCGCGATCACCACCACGGCGAAAATCGCTACCAGCATCAGCGCTACGCGCTGCCACTGAAACAGATTCATCGCCGAGTCGATGGCCATGCCGATGCCGCCGGCGCCGACCAAGCCGAGCACCGCGGATTCGCGCACGCTGATATCCCAGCGAAACAGCGCGATGGCCCAGAACGCCGGTTCGACCTGCGGCCAGTAGCCCTTGAGATAAATACTCGGCCACGGCGCGCCGGCGGCCTTGAGCGCCTCGATGGGGCCGGGGCGCGCTTCTTCGAGCGCCTCGCCGAAAAGTTTGCCGACGAAACCGATCGAGCGAAACGCAATGGCCATGGTGCCGGCCAGCGCGCCGGGACCGAAGATTGCCACGAACAGCAGCGCCCACACCAGCGAATTGACCGAGCGTGACGACACCAGCAGGAATTTTGCAAAATAATTAACGGCGGCGTTAGGCGTGATGTTGTTGGCCGCCAGCAACCCCAGCGGCACGGCCATGGCAATGGCGAGCACGGTGCCCAGCGTGGCGATGTGCAGCGTTTCGATCAACGCGTCATGCACGCCCTTGGGGTAATAGCGCCACTCGATGGGCCACATACGCGCCAGCAGATCGGCCACCTGCACATGCGCATCGTACAAAAACTCCGGGATGATCTGCACCGTGCGCAAGCTGATCATGCATGCCGCAACGATTCCGAAATACAACGCAAAACGCAAAAGTCGCTGCCGCGGCGTCTGACGACGCCACTCGCGGTCGATGGCGCTGTGAGTGGCGTTCATTGGTACAGCTTTTTGATCCAGTTTTGCAGCACTTCGCTCACCATGATGACGGCGATGATTGCCAGCAATATGGTCAGCAAATAGTCATAGTCGAATTTTTGAAACGCGGCGAACATAGTGCCGCCGATGCCGCCGGCGCCGACGATGCCGACCATAGTGGAGTTGCGCAAATTGGAATCGACCTGATAGGTGGCAAAGCCTACAAAACGCGTCAACACCTGCGGCATGACGCCATAGGTAATGACATTCATAAACGAAGCTCCGGTGGCGCGGATCGCCTCCACCTGTTTGAGGGATATTTCCTCAATCGCTTCGGCGAACAATTTCGCGACAAAACCGATGGAGGCCACCGTCAGCGCGAGTATGCCGGCCAGCGCGCCAAAGCCGACCGCCTTGACGAACACGATGGCGATGATGACCTGGTGAAACGAACGGCACAGCGCAATAAAAAGCCGCATCGGCCATGTCACCCAAGGCGGCATCAGATTGCGCGCGGCCAGCAGCCCGATCGGCAGCGACAGCACGATGCCCAGCGCGGAAGAAATCACCGCGATCTCGATGGATTCCCACAGCCCCTTCGCCAGCAGCTTCATTTTCGAGGCTTCGGTATCCGGCGGCACCATACGCCCGATAAATTTGATCCCGTTGTCGATGCCGGTGACAAAACGGTCCCACGTGACATCGAGTATCGACGCGGCGTAGAAGCAATACGCGATAAGCGCCAGCCACGCGATGCGCGCAGCCCAGTTGGGCGTGAAGGCGGGGGGGCGGGGAGCCGCGCTTTGGCTCATGGGCTGGTTTGCACGCGGATTGCCGCCGCGTGAGTAGTGAACGGGTGAACGAGTGAACGGGTGAACGGGTAAAACCTGGTGTTGCGGTCCGGCAAGTTCAATTCGTCTTCAGGGAAAAATTCCCAAACACTGCAATCTGCGGTCACCCGTTCACCCGTTCACTTGTTCACTTGTTCACTTGTTTACAGCCTATTCAAGCCAATCCTCGCCGCCATAAATCTGTTTCAGATGCTGGTCAGTCAGGCCCTCCGGGCTGCCGTCGTAGACGACCTTGCCGCCGGACATGCCGATAACGTGCCCTGCGAAACGTCGGGCAAGCGGCACGTTATGGATATTGAGAATCACCGGAATATTGCGGCTCTCGGCGATGGAAACGAGCAATTCCATGATCTCCACCGAGGTCTTCGGATCCAGCGACGATGTCGGCTCGTCGGCAAGCAGCAGTTCGGGTTGCTGCATCACGGCGCGCGCGATGCCGACACGCTGGCGCTGCCCACCGGAGAGCGCATCGGCGCGCTGGTTGGCCTGCGCGGTGAGGCCCACGGTGTCGAGCAAGTCAAACGCGGCGTTGATATCGGCCGGCGGGTATTTGCGCAGCCAGGCTCTGAACGGCGAGACGTAACCCAGGCGGCCGGAGAGTACGTTTTCCATCACGGAAAGGCGCTCGACCAGGTTGTATTCCTGAAACACCATGCCGATACGGCGGCGCAGCTCACGCAGCGAGCGTCCGCGCAAACGGGTAATGTCTCTGCCGTGAAACAGGATTTCGCCGGCGGTGGGTTCGACCAGACGATTGATGCAGCGTATCAGCGTGCTCTTGCCGGTGCCCGAGGGGCCGATGACCGCAGTGATGCCGCGATTCGGAAACGCGATGGTGATATCGCGCAATACCGGCACTCCGCGCCGGTATTCCTTATGCAGGCCGCGCACTTCAATCGCAGCCCCGTCACGCGACGCCGGCAAGGGCGCTGCGTCCATTACTTCTTCGATTCCAGCGCTTTCTTGCGGGCGGCTTCTTCGCGCGCGGATTCTTTTTCATACGCGGCGCGGTTGAACGGCGTGCCGGTTTCCTCGGCGATCTTGCGCACGGTGGCCCAGTCTTTTTCGTAGGTGATCGGGAAAAAGCGATCCGCGCCGCCAAAGGTTTTTTTCATCTCGTCGTTGAAACGAAAATCATAAAAACACTTGGTCAGATTTTTTGCCAGATCGGGATGCAGATCATGCGCGTAGGCAAAGCTGGAGGTCGGAAACAACGGGCTCTTGTAAATAATGCGGAAATCATCGGCCTTGATTTCGCCGCGAGAGCCCATGCGGTAAAAAACGTCGGAGGCCACCGGCGCGGCATCGTAGTCGCCGGACTCGACGCCCTTGACTGATTGACCATGCCCGCCGGAAAACAGCACTTTGTAATCTTTGTCCGGCGCCAGGCCTTCGGGCGGAAACAGCACCTGCGGCGCAAGATGGCCGGAGTTGGACGAGGGCGAGGTGTGCGCGACTTTTCGGCCCTTGAGATCGCCCATTTTCTGGATGGCGCTCGTTCGCTTCACGATCATGATGAGGTTATAGCCCTGCATTTCCTTCTCGGTTCCCTTGATGGCAAACGGCACCGCGCCGGCGAGGTTCACCGCGAAGCCGGTAGGCCCGGTGGAAAATCCGCCGACATGCAGACGCCCGGCGCGCATGGCTTCAATTTCGGCCGCGTTGGACTGCACGGGGAAATACACCACGCGCTTTCCGACGCATTTGCCGAGGTAATCCAGAAACGGCTTGAACGCGCTTTCGTAGATGGCGGCGTCTTCCACGGGCGTGTAGGTAAATACGAGGGTGGATGGATTCTTCAGTCGTTTGGGGTCTTTGGGCGTATCGGCGACCAGATCCTTGTTTTCGTCACAGAACATCATGTCGAGTTGGCCGCGATGCTTGCAATCGTCAGCTTGCGCAGCGGCCATTTGCGCAGTCACACCCAACAGCGCACTCACGCCCAACAAGATTGCGCACAGCGCCGCCAGCGTCATGCGTCGGAAGTTATGTCGCTTGTTCATGTTGTCTCACCCCTGAAAACAATGGATCGGATCAATCGGAGAAAACAAACCGATTACAGCGAGAGCGCGTCAGACCTGCTCGTAAAAGTCTACTGCAAATACGGCGCGTATAAGCGGTAACCGACGACGCTAATTTTTCAGAAAAACCGCAGGCCGAGTCAAAATCTCGAAGCCACAAAATGTAAGCGTTCGCTAACTTTTGGCATCGAGTGCTGTGCGATAAAATATTTTAAGTATTTGTTTTTAAATAATTATTTAAACTATAGGGAAATGGAAAAAATAAGTACCTTGCCCGTACCGGGTAGATTGGGTATCTTTAGCCCCCCTGCTGATCACCGTCGATTGTTGGGTTTGCTAAGGTCTGCTGGCCATGGGAAATGGCCATGCGCCGGGTACGGCAACCGGTCGGGGCATGGTGGGCGTGGGGGCTGCGATAACGGGCTTCAACGTCTCGCGACGCTGGATTGCAGGTTTAGCTGTTTTTTTCTTTGCTGCTTTTCTTTCAGCCGGCTTCTTAGCCGGCTTTTTTTTGCCCGGCTTCGTTATAGCGCCGGGTTTTTTCTTGCCCGGCTTTCCCGCCGCCGCCTTTTTTCCGCCTGATGACTTGCGTGCTATCGGCTTCCGCGCCGCTGCTCTTTTGGCTGATTTTGGTGATGACTTTTTCCTGGTTGCTTTTTTCTTTGCCGCTTTCCTTTCCGCTTTCTTTTCCGCTTTTTTCGCTTTTGCCATGGTTACCTCCGATTGCGTGCACGGTTGTTCAAGCTGCCGCTGTTGCTGATCACCAGTAAATTCTACTCCGACTTCACCTCATCACGGCATGCATCAGTGCAGCGGCGCGCCGCTCTTGCTGGCAAGATTACGATAGAGCACGTCGGGGTCCAGATGCACCCCGCCCTCCCAGATCACCGCGTGGGAAATAGGGTCGATCACCACTTTGAAAAATTCGCTTTCATCCACCAGCGCGCCGTAGGCCGCCGTGGTCATCAGATCACCCAGATAGACACGGCCTTCGACGCCGTCGTCAAATCGCAACCACAGCATGTAATCGCGCTCGGCTCGCAACTCCATCACCGTACGCAATCCCACTCTGCGACTGCGGTAACGCCGGTTTTTCAGACTGTATGCCACGGTTTCAGCCTCCAGGTTGGCGACATTGCACAAGATACTCAAGGGAACGCAGAAAAAAACCGGCGGCGTCACCCCGCCGCACACGGTGCGGGAGATGACGCCGCCGAATCAGTTGCGGACTGGCGTGATCTTGCGTAACGAGGTCGAGGTCTAGTCCCAGCTCAGTGCTCCACCTGTTTGATATTCGGTGACACGGGTCTCGAAGAAATTCTTTTCTTTTTTCAGATCAATCATTTCTGCCATCCACGGGAACGGGTTGGTCGCACCCTCGAACATCGGGTCAAGCCCAATCTGCTGCGCGCGGCGGTTGGCGATGAAGCGCAGATACTCCTTGAACATGGTGGCATTCAGGCCCAGCACGCCGCGCGGCATGGTGTCTTCGGCGTAACGGTATTCGAGTTCCACGCCCTGCTTGAACAGCTCTCGAATTTCATCGCGGAACTCGGTGGTCCACAGGTGCGGGTTTTCCATCTTGATGGTGTTGATCACATCGATGCCAAAGTTGCAGTGCATCGATTCGTCGCGCAGGATGTATTGATACTGCTCGGCGGCGCCGGTCATTTTGTTCTGACGGCCCAAGGCCAGTATCTGCGTGAAACCGACGTAGAAGAACAGGCCTTCCATCAGGCAGGCGAATACGATCAGGCTTTTCAGCAGCGCCTGATCCGCTTCCGGCGTGCCGGTTTTGAACATCGGGTTGGTCAGCGTATCGATGAACGGAATCAGAAATTCGTCCTTGGCGCGGATCGACGCAATCTCATGATAGGCGTTGAATACTTCGCCCTCGTTCAGCCCCAGGCTCTCGACGATGTACTGGTACGCATGCGTGTGGATCGCTTCTTCAAACGCCTGCCTCAACAGATACTGGCGGCATTCCGGCGCCGTGATGTGGCGGTAGGTGCCGAGCACGATATTGTTCGCGGCCAGTGAATCGGCGGTGACAAAGAAACCCAGATTACGCATGACCAGCCGACGCTCGTCATCTGTCAAGCCATTGGGGTTTTTCCACAACTCGATATCGCGGCTCATCTGGATTTCCTGCGGCATCCAGTGATTGGCGCAGGAGGAAAGATATTTTTCCCAAGCCCACTTGTACTTGAACGGCACCAACTGATTCACATCGGTCTGGCCGTTGATGATGCGCTTGTCGGCCACGTTGACGCGGCGCAGCTTGGCGGTGTCGGTTAACGGTTGATCCGGCGCATACTGCATCTGCTGAGCGGTAACCGGGCGCGCGACATGCGGCGCGACATTGGGCACCACCGATTGCAAACCTAACTGCGGGGCTTGCGGTATGGCGTCTTCAAATTGCAACATATCCAGTCTCCTTTATTGGCGTTTTGGGTGGACACTATCCGGTTCGACCGCGCAACTTTGCCTGCTTGTGTAGGTGCCACGCGATTCGAACCGTTCCTGCAAGACCCTGAGCGTTGTTCTTACTTCACTTAAAACTTAACGTAGCGTAGTGCGTCCCGCCTGTTATTGGCAGGACTCGCACTCCGGGTTGTCTATCGAACAAAACTTGGCATCAGTGGCCGGAGTAGTGGATCCGCCATCCGAATTCACCGCATTGAGCTGTCCGGCGCGCCCAGTGGATTTCTCCGCTGAAGTCGCACCCAGCGTACGCAGGTAATAGGTGGTTTTCAGGCCGCGCACCCATGCCAGCTTGTAAGTGTCATCGAGTTTTTTACCCGACGCGCCAGCCATGTAAATATTGAGCGACTGCGATTGATCTACCCACTTCTGACGACGCGCCGCGCATTCCACCAGCCACGCAGGCTCGATCTCGAAAGCCGTGGCGTAAAGATTGCGCACGTCCGGCGGAATACGGTCGATTTTCGCCAACGAACCGTCAAAATATTTCAGGTCGGCGATCATCACCTCGTCCCACAAATTGAGCTTCTTGAGATCGCGCACCAGGAACTCGTTCACCACGGTGAACTCGCCCGACAGATTGGATTTCACGTAGAGATTCTGATAGGTCGGCTCGATGCACTGCGACAGGCCGGTGATATTGGCGATGGTGGCGGTGGGCGCGATGGCAACGCAGTTGGAATTACGCATGCCCACCTGCTTGATGCGTTTGCGCAGACTCTCCCAATCCAGCGTGGCCGAAGTATCGCACTCTACATAACCGCCGCGTTCATCGGCCAGCAGTTTCAGGCTGTCCTGCGGCAGGATGCCGCGATCCCACAATGATCCCTTGAACGTCGAATACGGACCGCGTTCTTCGGCCAGATCCGTGGATGCGCGATAGGCCGTGTAGCAAACCTGCTCCATCGAACGGTCGGAAAACTCCACGGCCGCCTGCGAGCCATACGGAATACGCAGCATCTGCAGGCAATCCTGAAAGCCCATGATACCCAAACCCACCGGACGATGCTTGAAGTTGGAATTGCGCGCCTTGTTGACCGAATAAAAATTCAAATCGATCACGTTGTCGAGCATGCGCATCGCCGTGCCGACGGTACGCTTTAATTTTTCCATGTCGAGCCGGCCGGTCGCCAGATCAAGATGCGCCGGCATGTTGACCGAGCCGAGATTACACACGGCGATTTCGTCCGGGCCGGTGTTGAGCGTGATCTCGGTGCAGAGATTGGAGCTATGGATAACACCAGTGTGCTGCTGCGGCGAACGCAGGTTGCACGGATCCTTGAAGGTAATCCACGGATGCCCGGTCTCGAACAGCATGGTGAGCATCTTGCGCCACAGTTGCGCTGCGGGGATTTTCTTGTACAGCTTCATCTCGCCGCGCGCGCAGCGGGCTTCATATTCAACGTAGGCCGTCTCAAACGTACTGCCAAATTTATCATGCAGATCGGGCACATCCGACGGCGAGAACAGCGTCCATTCACCGGCCTCCATCACCCGCTTCATGAACAGGTCGGGAATCCAGTTGGACGTGTTCATGTCATGCGTGCGGCGACGGTCATCGCCGGTGTTTTTGCGCAGCTCAAGAAACTCTTCGATATCAAGGTGCCAGGTTTCCAGATACGAACACACCGCGCCCTTGCGCTTGCCACCCTGATTCACCGCCACCGCCGTGTCGTTCACCACTTTCAGGAACGGCACCACGCCCTGCGATTTGCCGTTGGTGCCCTTGATGTAGGCGCCCAGCGCGCGTACCGGCGTCCAGTCGTTGCCGATGCCGCCCGCGTACTTTTGCAGCATGGCGTTTTCTTTGATCGCCTCGTAGATGCCGTCAAGATCATCCGCCACGGTGGTGAGATAGCAGCTCGCCAATTGCGAGCGCCGCGTGCCGGAGTTAAACAACGTCGGCGTGGAACTCATGAAATCAAACGACGACAGCACGTTGTAGAACTCGATGGCGCGCGCCTCGCGGTTGCCTTCGGGCTCGTTCAGTGCCAAGCCCATCGCCACGCGCATGTAGAACACCTGCGGCAATTCGATGCGCTGGCCTTCGATGTGCAGGAAGTAACGGTCGTACAGTATCTGCAAACCTAGGTAGGTGAATTTCAGATCCCGGCTGGCGTCGAGCGCCGCACCCAGCGCCTTCAGGTCATACGCGCCAAGGCGTTCGTCGAGCAACTCCGCGGCGATGCCTTTATTGATGAATTCCGGCAGGTAGCTGGCATAGAGCGTTTTCATGTCGGTCTGCGTGGCTTCGACGCCCAGTGTTTCCATGCGCAGCGTGTGCAGCAACAGGCGCGCAGTGACATAGGTGTAGCTCGGATCCTGCTCGATCAGCGCGCGCGCGGCCAGTATCAGCGATTTACGCACCTCTTCCATCGGCACGCCGTCGTAGAGATCGCGCTGCATGCCGTCCATTACGGCCTTCGCATTGACTTCGCGGCCCAGCCCCTCGCAGGCGCTGGTCGCCAGCGCGCTGAGGCGGACCACATCCAACGGCTGCATCACACCGTTCTCGGTCACATTGATCGTCGGCACAGCCGTCGTGGCCGTCAACTGCTGCGCTTCGCGCTGGCGCGCACGCTCCTTGGTGCGCTCTTCGCGGTAGAGCACGTAGGCGCGCGCCACGTTGTGTTCGCCACCGCGCATCAGCGCGAGTTCGACCTGATCCTGGATGTCTTCGATATGAAACGTGCCGCCCGACGGCTGGCGACGCATCAGGGCATTGACGACGCTGTCCGTGAGATGCCCCACCTGCTCGCGCACGCGCGCGGAAGCAGCGCCCTGTCCGCCATTGACGGCAATAAACGCCTTGGTCAGGGCAATGGCGATTTTCGGCGGCTCAAAACCCACCACGGCGCCATTTCGTCGGATGATCTTGTACTGCGCATAGGCAGCCTCTCGTTCAGGCGCAGCCTCGGATGCCGATAAGGTCGAGACGGGAACGGACTGAACGGATTCGGTTGCCAGTTGCATGGATGACCCCTTGATAGTTATAGGTTTTTTTCAGTTACGTGCCAAGCCGCGCGCCCTTGACTCGTATCCTGTCCGTCTTCTGCCCATGTGCGTAGCGTAATATGCCTATCGTGCGCGCTGTATCGCGTACATCGATACCCCATTTACAACTAACCACTACATGTTGTGGTGTTGAGCAGATTTCTGACGAATTCTAGTGGCGGGTTTTTGATAACGCAACTGGTTTTTGATACTTTTGTGAAAAGCTCTTGAAAAACAGCAAGAACCAGCGCTAAGGGACGGATTCATTGCGCAAAATTTAGGCAAATAGACAGCTTGCTTTTTGTCAAAACGTGCGCGCCGCAGAATCATTTCCGCAATTCCGCCGCACGGCGCGACGGTCCTACCGTGGTAGCCGGACGCAAGAGGCCGGCAAAGGCCGGCACTGAAGAAATCGTTACTGATTGCCATCGGTAGAATTTACATAACTATTTGTTTTTAAACATTTTTTATTCTATCCCATTCGAACGACTTGCCGGGATCGGTCTTGCGCCCCGGCGCGATATCGGCATGCCCCGTCACATCCACAATGGGATAACGGGCCTTCAGCGCCTCGATCAGGCCCGCCAAGTGCGTATATTGCGCATCCTCGAAGTAAATTTCATCGGTGCCTTCAAGTTCGATGCCCACTGAAAAATCGTTGCAACGCTCCCGCCCCCGCCAGCTCGATACGCCCGCATGCCAGGCCCGTTGCCCGCACGCCACAAACTGGGTAATGGAGCCGTCTCGGCGCAGCAGAAAATGCGCCGACACCCGCAGATGCGCGATCCCCGCGTAATACGCATGGGCGGCGGGGTCCAGGCGGTTAAGAAACAAATCCTCGATCCCCGACCCGCCAAACTCACCGGGCGGCAAACTGATGTTGTGGATGACGATGAGTTCGATGCGCGCATTGGCGGGCCGCGCATCGCAGTTGGGCGACGCGACAAAACGCACGTCTGCCAGCATACCGTCGTTGGTGATGAGCACCGGGCATCAACCCTTGGCGTCGAGTTCGTCTTTTATGCCAAGCCGTTTCATGCGGTAACGTAACGCACGAAAACTCACGCCCAGCAGTTTCGCCGCCGCCGTGCGGTTGTAACGTGTCTTTACCAACGCATCCATAATCGCCTGCCGTTCGATACTTTCCAGCTTTTTCGGCAGAAACAGGTGTGGCAGGTCTGCCCCGTGCGCACCATCACCGGCGGCGGCGGTCACCTCAATCAAACCCAGATCAGCCACGACAATTTCATCGCCACTGGCCAGCGCCAGCGCGCGCTCCAGAATATTTTCAAGCTCCCGCACGTTGCCCGGAAAATCATATTTTTGCAGCGCGGCGACCGCGTCCGCCGCGAGCCGCGGCACCGTGCCGCCAGCGGCTTGACGCGCCAGCAACAAGGCCGCCAGCGCGGGTATGTCCTCACGCATTTCGCGCAAACTGGGCATGCTCAATTCGATGACGTTCAGCCGGTAATACAAATCCCGCCGAAACAAGCCGTTCTTCACTTCGTCCGCCAGATTCCGATGCGTGGCGCTGATGATGCGCACATCGACGTTTTCCTCGGCGGTTGATCCCACCTTGCGCACCTTTTTTTCCTGGATCGCGCGCAACAGCTTGACCTGCATCTGCAACGGCAGATCCGCCACCTCGTCGAGAAACAGCGTGCCGCTGCTGGCCGCCTGAAAAAAACCGTCGCGATCCGCCGCGGCGCCGGTAAACGCGCCTTTCTTATAACCGAAGAATTCGGACTCCATCAGATTTTCTGGAATCGCGCCGCAATTGACCGGCACAAACGGCGCCTCCTGCCGCGACCCTTGATCGTGGATCAGCCGTGCCGCGAGCTCCTTGCCGCTGCCGGACTCGCCGGTGACATGCACCGGCGCCTGGCTGCGCGCAAGCTTATCGATCATGCGCCGCGCCTGCTGCATCAGCGGCGAATTGCCGACCAGCGTGGAGTCAGCATCCGCAGTCGCGTTTCCCGCGCGGGACGGCTGACCGTTACGCGGCAAATTCAGCGCCGACCGTATCAACGCGCGCAACTGTTCCAGCGACACCGGCTTGGCAAGGTAATCGAACGCGCCGGCTTTCAGCGCTGCCACCGCATTCTCGGTACTACCGTGGGCGGTGATCACCGCCACCGGCACCTGCGGGTGGTTTTTGGCGACATACTCCAGCACCGCGAGACCGTCGCCGTCCGGCAATCGCATATCGGTAAGACACAAGTCATAGCTGTTGGCGCCCAGCAGCGCCAATGCCTCAGCCTGCGTGGCGGCGCTTTGCGACTCCACGCCCATGCGCGAGAGCGTCATGCCGAGCAACTCGCGGATATCCAACTCGTCGTCCACTACCAGCACATGACTTTTTGTGTTGGTTACGCTCATGACATTCCACCCCTGGCGCTCCCTTTGGTGCTCTTTTTGGTAATCAAGGCCCCGCCCTGCACGTCATCGTGAACTGCGATCCCGTGGCACTTTCGACGTAATCCAGCGCCGCGCCGTTGGCCACGCATAACTCCCGCGCGATATACAAACCCAACCCCGTGCCGCCGGCCGCCGCCGTCACAAACGGCTCGAACAAGCTGCCGCGCACGGCGGGCGCCACACCCGGCCCATCGTCGATGACATCCAATTTTACAACACGGCTCACGCGCACCGAGTGCGCCACCACAACGACACTACCCGGCTTGCCACGGCAATGCCGCAGGGCATTGCGGCACAGGTTCCACAGTATCTGGTTCAAATGCGTGCGGTCGAACGTCACCGTCAGCGCCGCATCGGCACGTACCATGAACACGCGCGCATCTGCATTTTCGGTTTCGGCAAACTCCATCACGAATTGCCGCACAAAATCGCCAACCGCAATGGTCTCCGGGTGCGCCGCCTCGCCGCGATTCAGTCCCATTACGTCATTGACCATGCGGTTCAATCGCTGGGCATTGTCATGAATAATGCCGAGGAGCCGTTGGGTGGCGGGAGAGATTCGCGGCTCTTCGTTCAACAACTGCGCCGCGTGGCTGATCGAACCCAGTGGATTACGGATTTCGTGCGCGATGTTGGCGGTCAAGCGACCGATGGCCGCCAGCTTCATCTGCCGTGCTTCCTCCCGCACCCGGGTGAGATCTTCCAGAAAAATAACGGTTCCTGCCTCCGGCTGCTCGCTGACCGGCACGAAACGCAGGCCATGCCGCTCGTCCATCGACGCCGCATAGCCCCCCGCCATGGCAGCCATGCCGGCAGCGCCGGAACGCCAGCGCGCGAGATGCGCCGCCAGTTGCGGCGCATAATCCACCAGCAACAACCCTTCACGCGCACCCGTGGTACCCACGTTCCCGAAGGCGCCCAATAACACTTCCGCCTGCCGGTTGATCTGCCGGATGACGCCCGCGCCATCCACCGCCACCACTCCGTCGGGCATGTCCTGAATCACCAGCCAGTTGACCTCCGACAGATTCGCCAGATCGATTGCGCGCTGAGCGGCGATGCGCTCACTTTGCAACGTCAAGCGCGCCAGCGTATGCGCCACCAGCGCGGTGGCAAAGTAGCCGATCGACAGAAATCCTGCCTGGATGAATTGGGAACCGTCCTCCTGAAAAACAAAAACCTCGTACGTATGCTCCAGCAACACCGCGATACTCGCCACTGCGGCGTAAAACAGCGTGAGCCGGCCACGGCTGATCAGGCCCGCGCCCGCCAGCGTCGTCAGCAACAACAATCCCAGTCCGCTGGTAATGCCATTGCTGGCATAAATCAGTATAACAATGAATACGATGTCGACAATGACCTGCACCGCCAGTTGCACGTTAAACTGCCAGCGCGTCCTGATAAAACCGGCGCATACAATGCCGAACAATAAATACCCTACCGACACCTGCAGGAATAACACGCGGTCGTAAGAGCCCAGATGCGATGTCGCCTGGCCCAACAGGGCGCCCGCCAGCAGCACCAGCGCAACCACCATGCGGTAAATATTGAAAAAATGCAGCGAACGCCAGTACGGCTCTGGATATCCCGCGGGCAGCGTCGCACCGTCAGGGTTCAAACGGTTTTGTTTTTCGGCGAGAACCGCCATGGCGTCAGGCACCCGGATCGTGCTTACGCTGATGCTCTTCGCAGCAATACGTTTGTCCGCGCACGATCAGGCTTTCGCCGCGCGGCAGATGCACGCCGCACGCCACGCAGCGCACCATATCCTCGGGCCCGGCATCCTCTTTGCGTTGTGCAATGTGACGGCGGCGCAGCGCCTTGCGTACCAGGAAATAAACCAGAATAGCGCCAGCCAGCAGCAAAAGGTATTTCATGCGGACTTCACTTGCGAAAGAGACCGGGGAAGTCTGCCGCAATCACGCGCCGGCGTCGAGTGCGCGATATGCGCACGACCAGAAAGCGGCCAATTCCAGTGGAAAACAGGAATTGAGAAGGCGGCCAAGGGGAAGGCCGCAAAAGGAAAAAGCAACAACAAAAAATTGGTCGGGGTGAGAGGGTTCGAACCTCCGACTCCTGCGTCCCGAACGCAGTACTCTACCAGGCTGAGCTACACCCCGAATGAAGGCAACCGGCAACATCCTGCAACGATACTGTCAGCCACCCACAGAAAAAAACACGCGGCAAGCCGCGTTTGTAACTTTTTGAATAACGACCACAAAACTTACTATTAAATATTAGTAACTTCGCGTGACCGAGAAGTCCGTTAATTGTAACAGAAATTCGCGTTGCCTGGTGTCCGCCAGCGCTGTCAATTCGGCACGTGCCAGCTTTGCTTCCGCGCCCGCGCGATCCCGCGCATAGTCCAGCGCGCCGGTCTTGCGGATCGCCTCCAGCACGGCCGGCAATTCATCGAGACCGCCGGCCTCTATCGCACGACGCACGGCGGCCACTTGCGCCGGCGTGCCTTTGCTCATGGCGTATATCAACGGCAATGTCGGCTTGCCCTCCGCCAGATCATCGCCGACATTCTTGCCGATCACCGTGTGGTCGCCGCTGTAGTCCAGCACGTCGTCGATCAATTGGAAAGCCGTGCCCAGATGCGCGCCGTAGCGCGCCATGGCGGCCTCGGCGGGCACCGAGGCTCCACCAAGCAATGCACCTATGCGCGTGGCCGCTTCGAACAATTTGGCAGTCTTGCAGCGTATCACTTGCAGATAGCCTTCTTCCTCGATATCGGGATTGTGGCAGTTCATCAGTTGCAGCACCTCGCCTTCGGCGATGACGTTGGTGG
Source organism: uncultured Burkholderiales bacterium (assembly GCA_963924885.1). Lineage (GTDB taxonomy): Bacteria > Pseudomonadota > Gammaproteobacteria > Burkholderiales > SG8-41 > UBA5216. The sequence continues at coordinate 15,671 of CAWUUY010000383.1, forward strand.
CTTCGGCCAGTAAATCGAGTATGCGCATGTCGCCCACCTCGACCATCATCTGAAAGGCGCGGGAGTAGACAAAATCGCCCACCAGCACGCTGGCGGCGTTTCCGAACAGCGAATTGGCGGTGGCCTGACCGCGGCGCAGCGCGGATTCGTCCACCACGTCGTCATGCAGCAACGTTGCCGTGTGGATGAATTCGATCACCGCGGCAAGTTCATGATGGCGCGTGCCCGCATAGCCGAATGCGCCGGCGGACAGCACCACCAGCGCGGGACGCAGGCGTTTGCCGCCGCCGCCGATGATGTATTCCGCGACCTGCCGGATCAGGGGCACGTCGGAATGCAGGCGGGAGCGTATGACACCGTCTATCGCCTGCATATCCGCGGCAATAAACTCTCGGATAGGTTCTATGGACACGCTATTAACAAACTATAAACCGATAGGCACGAAGGGAACCGCAGAGAGCGCGCATGATACCGCAAGCCCATGGGCGCTGCCCGAAGACGCTGTCGGCAAGACCCGGAAACCCGCCCAAACGGCGGTCTTCGAGCAGATTTCGCCCCAAGATAGTTCGCTTTGACTAACTGTCTGTTTTTTTGTAGAATACCAGGCTTTCCGAAGTGGGATATCCGCTGCAGTTTCTCCATGGCGGCTGCGGGCTTTAATTCCATCCAGATCCACCCAGAATGGGGTCTCATCATGTATGCGGTTGTAAAAACAGGCGGTAAGCAGTATCGGGTCAGTGGCGGCCAAAAAGTCAAGGTAGAACAACTACTTGCTGACGTTGGCGCTGAGATTGTGCTTGACCAGGTGCTGGCTGTCGGCGAAGGCGAAGCCGTCAAATTGGGCAAGCCGCTAGTGGCGGGCGCTTCCGTCAAGGCCAAGGTCTTGGCGCACGGGCGCGGCGATAAGGTGCATATATTCAAAATGCGCCGCCGCAAGCACTATCGTAAGCAACAAGGTCATCGCCAGAACTACACCGAGATCGAAATTCTCGGCATCACCGAATAAGGAACATAAACCATGGCACACAAAAAAGCCGGCGGCAGCTCACGTAACGGTCGCGATTCCGAGTCAAAACGTCTGGGCGTCAAAGCCTTTGGCGGTGAACTCATTCCCGCCGGCAGCATCATCGTGCGCCAGCGCGGCACGCGCATGCATGCGGGCGACAATGTCGGGATGGGCCGCGATCACACGCTGTTTGCAAAGGTCACCGGGCGCGTTGATTTCGCGCAAAAAGGCGCGCAGAAACGCACTATGGTCAGCGTACTTCTGGCCTAAGCGGTCTGCTAATGCCGGCAACAAGCCCTGTCGCCGACAGGGCTTTTTTGTCCCCGAAGCGCCCCTCACGAAAAAACTAAGTATCTGTTTTTAAAATGAAATTTATAGACGAAGCTCTCATCGAAGTCCACGCCGGTAACGGCGGCGACGGCATGGCCAGTTTTCGCCGCGAAAAGTTCATCCCTCGCGGCGGGCCGGATGGCGGCGACGGCGGTCGCGGCGGCAGCATCCATGCCATTGCCGACTGCAACATCAACACGCTGATCGATTACCGCTATGCGCGCATCCATCGCGCCAAGAACGGTGACAAGGGACAAGGCTCGGACTGCTACGGGCGCGGCGCGGACGACATCGAATTACGCATGCCGGTGGGCACTGTCATCACCGATGCCGAAACCGGCGAGTTGATCGCCGACCTGAGCCGTCATGGACAACTCGACATGATTGCACGTGGCGGCAAGGGCGGCATCGGCAATCTGCATTTTAAGTCCAGCACCAACCGTGCGCCGCGCCAGTTTACGCGCGGCGAGGAAGGCGAAAATCGCCGGCTCAAGCTGGAACTGAAAGTGCTCGCCGATGTCGGCCTGCTCGGCATGCCCAACGCCGGCAAGTCCACCTTGATCCGCGCGGTTTCCGCCGCCAAGCCCAAGGTCGCGGATTATCCTTTCACCACGCTACACCCCAACCTGGGCGTGGTCCGCGCCAACCTCAACCGCAGTTTTGTCATCGCCGATATTCCCGGCCTGATCGAAGGCGCGGCCGAGGGCGCCGGCCTCGGCCACCAGTTTCTGCGCCATCTTGCGCGCACGCGGCTGTTGCTGCATTTGATCGACGTAGCACCGCTTGACGAGGGTGCGGATCCGGTCAAAGACGCCCGCGCGATCATCGCCGAATTGCGCAAGTACGACGAAGCCCTCTACAAAAAAACGCGCTGGCTGATACTCAACAAAATCGATCTGCTCCCGGAACAGTCTCGCGAACAAACCGTCAAGGACATCGTTCGGAGATTGCGCTGGAAAGGGCCGGTGTTCGTGATCTCGGCTATTTCCGGCACAGGCTGCAACGCCTTGGTGCAAGCCATCATGGGACACCTGGACAGCCTGGCCGCAGTGGCGGTCGCCGAGGACGACGCCCACGCGCTGGCCTGACCCACGCGAACAACGACTGTTGACGACTGTTGATTTAGGTACGCTCGCGCCATGACCTCCCCGCTGAAAACCGCCAAACGCTTTGTGGTCAAGGTAGGCTCCAGCCTCGTCACCAATCAAGGACAGGGCCTGGATCATGCGGCACTTGCACGCTGGGCCGCGCAGATCGCGCAGTTGCGCAAACTCAATCGCGAAGTCGTGCTGGTGTCCAGCGGCGCCATCGCCGAAGGCATGCAGCGGCTGGGCTGGAAAAAGCGCCCGCGGGCCGTGCATGAGCTACAAGCCGCCGCCGCCGTCGGTCAAATGGGGTTGGTGCAGGTGTACGAATCCTGCTTCCGCGTACACGGCTTGCTGACCTCGCAGATTCTGCTCACGCATGACGATTTGGCGGATCGCAAGCGCTACCTCAATGCGCGCTCCACGCTGCGCACGCTGCTCGCGCTGGGGGTGATCCCCATCATCAACGAAAACGATACCGTCGCCACCGACGAAATCCGCGTCGGCGACAACGACACGCTGGGTTCGCTGGTCACCAACCTGATCGAGGCCGACGTGCTGGTGATACTGACCGATCAAACAGGCCTGTTCAGCGCTGATCCGCGCACGCATCCGGAAGCCACGCTGGTCACCGAAGCCGACGCCAGCGATCCCGCCCTGGAGAAAATGGCCGGCGGCGCGGGCAGCCATATCGGACTGGGCGGCATGATTACCAAAGTCATCGCGGCGCAACGCGCGGCGCGCGGCGGCGCGCATACCTTGATCGCGTCGGGACATGAACCCGATGTGCTGGTGCGCCTGGCGCAGGGCGAATCGATTGGCACGCTACTGCGGGCGACCGCCGCCACGCTGGCGGCGCGCAAACAATGGCTGGCCGACCATCTGCAAACGCGCGGCAGCCTGATGCTCGATGCAGGCGCGGTGCGTGC
>CAWUUY010000384.1:0-4864 GCA_963924885.1 uncultured Burkholderiales bacterium
CGCGATTGACTATCGACGCGGCGCAGCGGGCGCCGGGTGTGGTGCGCGTGATCACCGGCGCGGATGTCGCCGCGCTGTGCAAGCCGTATGTGGGCGTGTTGAAACACATCAAGGGCATGCAGTCCGCGCCGCAGTTGCCGCTGGCGGTGGATGTGGCGCGCTGGCAGGGTGAGCCGGTGGCGATGGTGGTGGCGAATACGCGCGCGCTGGCCGAGGACGCGATTGCGCACATTGAAGTGGACTACGATCCGCTGCCGGCGGTGACGAATATCGAAACTGCGCTGGATGCCGCCACGCCGCTGATCCATCCATCGCTCGGCAGCAATCTGTGTGTTGAGCGTTTCATCGACAGCGGCAAGGTGGATGACGTGTTCGCCACGGCGGATCACGTGGTCGAGGCGACGTTCACCACTTCGCGCCACACTCCGGTGTCGCTGGAGTCGCGCACGATACTGGTGGATTACAACGCCGCCGATGCGCAGATGACGGTGTGGCATTCGACGCAGGTGCCGTACATGATGCAGTGGATCATCGCGCATCATTTTGGCCTGGCCGAAAACAATGTGCGCGTGATCGCGCCGGATGTCGGCGGCGCCTTTGGCCTGAAAATTCACATCTACGGTGACGACATGGCGACGGTGGCAGCGGCGCTGCTGACCGGTCGCCCGGTGAAGTTTGTCGCCGACCGGCTGGAGTCGTTCGTTTCGGATTTTCATGCGCGCGGGCATCGCGTCAAGGTGCGCTGCGCGGTGTCGAAGGCGGGAGACATGCTGGGGTTTGACGTGGACGATCTGTATGGCATCGGGCCTTATTCCGGTTATCCGCGCGGCGGCGCAAATGAAGGCATCCACGTTACCAATCTCACCGGTGCGCCCTACAAGCCGCTGGTCTACCGAGGCCGCGCGCGTGCAGTGTTTCAAAATAAAGGCATGTACGGGCAGTACCGCGCGGTAGGGCATCCGGTGGTGTGCGCGATAACCGAGGGTATCGTCGATCTCGCCGCGCAGGCGGTGGGCATGGACCCGGCGGAATTCCGCCGGCGCAATCTGGCGCCGGACAACGCTTATCCGCGCACCTATCTCAGCGGCGCGACATTTGAAAAGCTGTCGCAGCAGGAGTCGTTGGAGGCGCTGCTCAAGCTGATGAACTACGACGCCCTGCGCGCGGAACAAACTGCGTTGCGGAAGCTTGGCGTGTATCGCGGCATCGGGCTGGCAATGTTTATTGAAAATTCCATGTCGTCCTCCGCGACGTACGGCCAGGGCGGCGCGTCGATAGCGTCGCAGGATGCCTGCACCATTCGTCTGATGCCCAGCGGCTGCATCACGGTGGCGACCAGCCTGACCGAGTTCGGGCAAGGGGCGCATGCGGTCGCGGCGCAGGTGGCGGCTACCGCCGTGGGCGTAGCGGTGGATAGCGTGCGCGTCATCATGGGCGACACCGAAACCACGCCGTACGGCGGCGGCAACTGGGGATCGCGCGGCACCGGCATCGGCGGCGAAGCGGTGTTTCAGACCGGCAAGGCGTTGAAGGCGAACATCCTGAATTTTGTCGCGCGGCTCACTGAATCCGAAGCCTCAATGCTGGATGTGCGTGGCGGCAAGGTGGTGGATGCGCAAACCGGCGCCGTGAAAATGTCATTGGAGGAAGTCGCGCGCACCGCGTATTTTCGCACCGAGCAGGTGCCCAAGGATTACCAGCCCGAGCTGACGGTGACGCGTAGCTTCGCGCAAAAGCACTACTCGGGCATTTTCACCAACGGCGCGCACGCGAGTCTGGTGGAAGTGGATCCCGACACCGGCTTCGTCAAGGTGCTCAAACACTGGGTGATTGACGACGCGGGTACGGTGGTGAATCCGCTGCTGGTGGATGAACAAATTCGCGGCGGCGTGGTGCAGGGCATCGGCGCGGCGCTGTTTGAGCAATGCATCTACAGCGACGAAGGGCAGTTGTTGAACGGCACGCTGGCTGAGTATCTGGTGCCGATGGCGGGCGAAATGCCGGATATCGATGTCGGGCATATGCACTCGCCGACGAAGGTGTCGGAACTCGGCGCGCGCGGCGCGGGTGAGGCGGGTGTGGCGGGCGCGCCGGCGGCGATCATGAATGCCATCAATGATGCGTTGCTGCCGTTGCATGCGCGCGTTACCGATCAGCCGTGTACGCCGGAGCGCATTTTGCGTGCACTCGGAAAGATCGCTGGATGAAAATCGTTGTAGCGCTGTTTTTCTGGTTGGGCTTGTCCACGGCGCTGCACGCGACAACGTTTAACGCACTGGTGATCGCGGTGCTGGATGGCGATACCGTGATAGTGGAGCACGACAAAAAGAGAACCACGGTGCGCCTGGCCGGCATCGACGCGCCGGAGAAGCTCCAGGCCCACGGCCCCGCGTCGCGCGAGGCGTTGATGAAACTGGTGCTGCGCAAAGAGGTGCGCGTCATCACCAAAACGGTGGACGACTACGGGCGCGTGGTTGCCACGCTGGAGTTCGGGCGCATCAACGCCAACGAGGAACAACTGCGGCGCGGCATGGCGTGGGAGTATTCGCATTATCATTCTGACAAGGCGCTGATTGCCTTGCAGGCCGAGGCGCAACGCGAACGGCGGGGCCTGTGGGCGGGCGCCAGCCCGCAGCCGCCGTGGGAGTTTCGCAAGACGCACGAGCCCACGCGCGAGCTGGCGGCGAACACCGCTGCCTGCGGCGCAAAACGTTATTGCTGGCAAATGGTGTCGTGCGAAGAAGCAAAGTATTACTTCAGGCAATGCCGAGTCAAAACGCTGGATAAAAACGGCGACGGCGTACCGTGCGAGAATCTGTGCAGGCCGAAATAGACAGGACAAAGGAAATAACTATAAGTATTTGTTTTTATTGATTTTTTTAAATTATCGCGACAGGAGGCATTCGATGGTTAAAGAATCTTCGACAGTGATCGGCATCGCGCTGCTGGCGGTTGGCGCTTTTTCAGCGGCCGCACAAGCGCAAACGAACTATCCCTCGCGCCCGGTGCGTATTGTCGTGCCCTACGCGCCCGGCGGCGGCACCGATATCAACGCGCGCAATGTGGCGCCCAGGCTGACCGACCGCTGGGGGCAGACGGTGGTGATCGACAACCGTCCGGGCGGCAACGCCATGATTGGCGCGGATATCGTGGCCAAGGCCGCGCCCGACGGTTACACCGTGCTCATGAGCGCCTCATCCGAAATTGTCACCAATGTCAGCCTGTTCAAAACCATGCCGTACGATCCGGTCAAGGATTTCGAGCCGGTGACGCTGGCATCGACGACGCCGGTGGTGATCGTCGCGCATCCGTCCACGGGCGTGAAGTCGATCAAGGAACTGGTGGCGACGGCCGGGCAGAAAAAATACTCGTTCTCTTCGGTCGGCACCGCAAGCCCGCAACATCTGGCGGGTGAATGGCTGAAGAGCCTGGCGAAAATAGACATGGTGCATATACCTTTCAAGGGCGCCGGGCCGGCCTTGAATGACAATCTCGGTGGACATGTGCCCATCGGATTTTTGTCGTTATTACCGGTGGTGCCGCATGCCAAAGCGGGCCGGCTGAACGCGCTGGCGGTCACCAGCGGCACGCGCTCGTCGGCGTTGCCCGATGTGCCGACGATGAAGGAGTCCGGTTATCCCGATATCGAGCTCGTACAGTGGTATGGCGTGTTTCTGCCCGCCAAGTCGCCGCGAGCGATCATTGACAAGCTGAACAAGGACATGAATACGATTTTTAACCTGTCGGAGGTGAAGGAGCGCCTCGCGGCGGGCGGCGCGGATGTGCTGGCGACCTCCACGCCCGAACAGTTTGGCAAGTTTGTGCGCGTGGAGATCGACAAGAACCGTCGTATTATTCAGGTGGCTGGCGTTAAAATGGAGTAGTGGTATCGTTCGAAGTTCGGCGTACGGTATCGGGAGTAACCCAGCACGGTACGCCGAATTCCATACTCCGAACGCTCAACTCCCAAAGCTTAACTAAATCAATGACCGAAGCACTAATACCGCGTCCCGCCGCCACGGTGACGCTGGTGCGCGACGCGCCCGGCGGATTTGAAGTGCTGATGATGCAGCGCAATTTCAAGTCGGTGTTCATGCCCGGCATGCACGTTTTCCCTGGCGGCGCGGTGGATCCGCACGATAGCTCGCCGCAGATCGCCGAATTGTGCGCTGGCCTGGATGATGCCGCGGCCAGCCGCCAGCTCGGTATTGCCGGCGGCGGTCTGGCTTATTGGATCGCGGCGATACGCGAATCGTTCGAGGAGGCTGGCATTTTGCTGGCGAGCAACATCGGCGGTGACATTGTCACGCTGGATGACGCGGTACGCGCCGAACGTTTTCATGCCTATCGGCAACGCGTGGAGCACGGCGAGCATCCGTTAAGCGACATGCTGCGTGACGAAGGGCTGCATTTGCCGCTGCATCACATGACCTACTTCAGCCACTGGATTACGCCGGTAGGCGCCCCGCGCCGCTACGACACGCGGTTTTTTGCCGCCGTGGCGCCGGCATCGCAACAGCCGCTGCACGATAATCGCGAGACCATTAACCACGTGTGGGTACGTCCGGGCGAGGCGCTGAGTTTACACAAGCAAAAAAAATTCGACATGCGCACGCCCACGCTGCACACGCTGCGGTTGTTTGCAGAACACAACAACGCGGAAACGCTCATTCAGTCGCTGCGCGCGCTGGGCAACATACCCGTGATCGAGCCGCGCATTGCCAGGAGCGGGCGGCGCGTGCTGCCGGGCGATCCGGAGTATGAAGCGGCGGGCACGGTGGCGGGCAGGGGGACGTTTTAAACAAGGCATGCCGGACAAGAGCACATAAACCCACCTCTCCGTCATTCCCGCGAAAGCGGGAAT
>CAWUUY010000385.1:0-3399 GCA_963924885.1 uncultured Burkholderiales bacterium
TCGACATCGGTACGGACGAAATCGCCCTCGCGCCCAAGCTGAAAGTGGTGCAAAAGTACGGCGCAATCCTGCGCGGCATCGACATCGCCGCCTGCGAAGCGCGCGGCATCACCGTGCTGCCGCTACGCCGCCGCGCAAATATTTCGTGTGCCGAACACGCGCTGATGCTGATGCTGGCGCTTTCGAAAAAGCTGCATCGCCTGCATGGGCGTATCAGCCTCGAGCAATTGCAGGCCGCAGGCTACCAACCCAAGATGTTTGACACCGGCTACACGCCCGGCTCCGGCTGGCCGCGCGTGCAGGGGCTTTCCATCCTCTACGGCACGACACTGGGCATCATCGGCTTCGGTGAAATCGCTCGCGAGATCGCGCTGCGCGCCCACGCCTTCGGCATGCGTGTGATCGTCACGCAACGCACGCCCATGAGTGACGCCGAGCAACGCCAATGGAACGTGACCTGGCGCGAACGCGATGCCTTGTTGGCCGAAAGCGATTGGGTTTGCATCCAGTTGCCGGCCAACGCCGGTACGCGCAACTATCTCGGCCTGGCGCAATTCGCGCACATGAAGCCTGGCGCAAAACTCATCAACGTATCGCGCGCGCAGGTGATGGATCGTGACGCCCTGCTCCACGCGCTGCGAACCGGCACGCTCGGCGGCTTTGCGCTCGATCCGCAATACGAAGAACCCGGCAGCGCCGACGATGCCTTGCTGGGCTTTGACAACGTGATTCTGACGCCTCACGTGGCCGCAATGCCGCGCCACAACGGGCTGGAGGATTTTCGCGATCTGGTGCGCGGTATTGCCGCGGCGACATTCTCTTAAATATCGCTTAAAAACAGATCGTTGCAATATAACGGATCAGTTTTTTTTCTCACTCTCCGGTGGGGTTTGTGCCTGCGTTTCCGGCTCCCCCGTCACTTCGGGCGGCGTCGGGTCCATGCCCATGGCGCGCAGCACCCATGTGATGGCAAAGCCCGCCACCAGCGGCCACCAGTGCGTCAGCACCACGGCGGCAATCGCCGCCGAAACATACGTGCAGCCCAGCAGCAACAATCCGTAATGTTTACTGCGGCTGAACGCGAAAAAAATCGCCAGTCCCATCGACACGAACAGCGCGGCAAAAGAGTAAACCACCCACCCCACCGGCACGCGCCCCGACACCATTGACGCCACCACCGCCAGCAACAACCCGCCTACGATCCACTTCATAGCGCACCCGCCCAAAAAGAAAGCGCGATTCTACACCGAGCAGCAATAGGCGCATCCGCCCAAGGGCACGGCGGCAGGCGTAAAATGCCGCAGTCAGCTATCCGAGGAACCCTCATGACCAAGCCCCGAATCAGCTATATCCCGCTCGAACAAATGACGACTGACATGCGCGCCGAGATGGAACGCTGCGCGCGCGAAGGCACGCCGCGCCCGGAAAGCTCGGCGGTGCGCGCGCATGTCCATGCCTGCTTCTGGTTTTTTGCCAACGCCTGGCGCGATGTATTCAAAAACGGCGTGCTTGAACATTCCATCAAGGAACTGTGCCGCGTGTATGTGTCGCGCTCGGTGATCTGCGAATTCTGCGGCAACCAGCGCTCGATCAAGGGCGCGAACGAAGGCCTGAAAGAAACCCACTACGACGATCTGGTCGAGTTTGAAAAATCCACCCAATACAACGAACGCCAAAAAGCCGCGCTGACACTGGCCGAAGCCATCGTGTGGCGGCTCGATACCGACGACGCCTTCTGGGCGCGCCTGCACAAACACTTTACCGAGTCGCAAATCGTAGAACTCGGCTGCGCCATCGGCTTAACCCACGGCCAGCAAAGTTTTATCCGACTGCTCAACATCGATCATCATCAGGTCATGGCCGGCACCGCCGCGTCCATGGCGCCCGGCACAGAGACTGCCGAGGCGCTGGCAAAACTTAGAGCCTCGCCGGATTATTGGGCGAAGCGCGGGGTGTCGGCAAAGAAGGATGCGGCTTAATTATCGCCGGTCAGAAATAGTAGCATGCGTCATGCGCACGACTGACATTGAGGGCGATGCTGGACTGTCGTGCGCACAGCGCACGCTACCCACCCTCACTCCGCCTTAGCCCCCGTCTCCCGCACCAGCGCGCCCCACTTCGCCGTCTCCGCCGCGAGAAATGCCGCGAATGCCTTGGGTGACGCCGACGGCGCGGCATCCACCGTGTCGGTCAACAACGGATCGCGCACCTCCGGCAGTTGCAGCACAGCCGAAAAGTCCTTGTGCAGTTTGTTGAAGATAGCCGCCGGCGTGCGCGCGGGCACCATCAGGCCGTACCACGCCGCCGCCTCGAAATTGGGGTAGCCCGATTCGTGCATGGTGGGTATGTCTGTCATCGCCGGAGAGCGCTTTAGCGTGGTTACCGCCAGCGCGCGCAACCGCCCGGCGCGGATGTGCGGCAGCGCGGTGGCCGAGCCGAAGGTCATGTGTACGCGTCCGGCGATGAGGTCGAGCACCACTGCGCCGCCGCCTTTCTAAGGCACGTGCAAAATGTTGATGCCTGCCATTTTTCGAAACAGCTCGCCCGCGAGATGTTGCGACGAGCCGATGCCCGCCGAGCCAAACGAATACGCGCCTGGCTTGGCCTTGGCGAGCGCGGCAAGTTCCTGTGCGCTTTTCGCGCCCACCGCCGGAAATATCGTCAGGATGTTCGGCACTTCGGCGAGCTTGGTCACCGGCTCGAAATCTTTCACCGAATCGTAAGGCAGCTTGCGCAGCGCCGGGTTAATGGCGTGCGCGGGGCTAACCATCACCATGGTGTGGCCGTCGGGCTGGGCTTTCGCGCCGATTTCGGTGCCGAGCACGCCGCCCGCGCCGGAACGCGGATCGACCACCACCTGCTTGCCCCACAGCTCGGAAAGCTTCGGCGCCGACAGCCGCGCAATCATGTCCGGTGCGCCGCCGGGTGCGCCGAATGACAGCACCAAACGCACCGGGCGCGTGGGCCATGCGTCCGCTGCATGCGTGTTGGCGCTGAACACGTGGCATGCGCCAGTAACAAATAGCACGTAAAAACAACGTTTCACCTGCATCCTCAAAATTTGGATAAGTATTTTGTTTTTATTATATTTTTAATGCCGCTCGCGCCACACACCCTCAGACGGCACACCCGGCCGACCGAAATACCTCAGCTGCAAGCCGGCATGAAACCAGCACACAAACGTATAGACGGCACCACTTCTGCCTTGAATTCCACCGTGAATACGCGCCGCTTCAACTGCTCTTTCTTGATGCCGTCCAGTGCGCTATGCTGCTTGTCTGCTTTCATGATTTCTCTTTCGTTATTACTCCGCTACGAAAATATGACCTACACAGGGAATCAAGCGGCATACCGGACGTGCTCGCCGTGGAAGAAACGCTTGATCACATGGGGCTGCCG
>CAWUUY010000386.1:0-11692 GCA_963924885.1 uncultured Burkholderiales bacterium
GCGCGCAGGCGCGCGCGTGGGCGGCGGCGTGAACACCGCTGCGTGTCGCGGTCAATCTGTCGGTGCGGGAGCTTGCCTCGAATACAATCGCGGACACCGTCAAGGCCGGTCTTGACGGGCTGAACCCGCGGCTGCTGGAAGTCGAGATCACCGAATCGCTGGTGATGAAGAACCTCGACACCGGTGTACTCGTGCTGCGCCAATTGCGGGCGCTCGGCGTCCGTGTCGCGATGGATGATTTCGGCATCGGGTATTCTTCCTTGAGCCGCATCAGCCATCTGCCGCTGACACGCCTGAAAATCGATAAATTGTTTGTGCGGTCCATCGACAATGCGGATAAAGACAACAACGCGGACAACGATGGCGAAGAACTGGCGCGCGCGGTGATCGCGCTCGGACGCGCGTTACGGCTTGAAGTTATCGCCGAGGGCGTCGAGGTGCCGCAACAACTGGAATTTTTGCGCGCCGAGAACTGCGGCGAATTTCAAGGCTACCTGGGTGGCCAGCCGATGCCAGCGCAGCATGTGCTTAAGCTACTGACTACGCACGGCAAGCCGGATGCGGATGTTCTTCCTCCACTGTCCAAGCAGCCGGCGCCGGACGACGTGGGCGCCGACGCGCACCGGCTGCACTAACCGCGCGCAGCGGTGTTACTTCACCATCCCGAGTGATGTTAGCGTGCGCCGATAACCTTCCAGTTCCTTGTCCAGAAACGCCGGCAGTTCGCGGTGGCCGATGGTATCAACCGTCCAGAAATTGAAGTCGAGGTCTTTTTTCACCGCGTCGCTTTTCATCGCGCCGGTCAGCGCGTCATCCCAGAACGCCAGTTGCGCGGCGTCGAGTCCCTTGGGGCCGAAGATAGTGTAGAACACATTGGCGGTGACATCGACGCCTTGCTCGCGCATGGTCGGTACATTGGCGAGCACGCCGCCGTGGCGGCGCGGGCCGGCCACGCCGAGAAAGCGCAGCTTGCCCGACTGCGTGAGCTGCATCGCGCTGCCGGGGCTTTGAATGCCGATGTCGAGATGCCCGCCCGCCACTTGTATCGCGGTGTCGGTGCCGGAGTTGAATACCACCACTTTGAGTTTGGTCGGGTCGGCGCCCGCGATGCGCGCGATTTCCGCGATGGAAATATGAATCGGATTGCCGGCGGCGGTGGAAATGCCGAACGTGACCGACGCGGGGTCTTTGCGCAGACGCTCGACAATATCGCGCGCGCCCTTGATGGTGGAATCAGTGCGCACGAAATACATCTGGTATTCATCGAGCAGCTTGATGATCGGCGATAACTCGCGCGGCGTGACGGTGCCGCGGCTGGCCGCCACCGTGGTAAGCCAGCTTGACGATGCCAGACCCAGGTAATGCGGATTGTTGGGATGGGTATTCAGATAGGCGAATGCCACCGATTGTCCGCCGCCCGGCTTGTTGAGTACATTGATCGGCGTGCTGACCCGGCCATCCTGCAACAGGCGTTGCAGCGAGCGGCCGATGCGGTCATTCGCGCCGCCCGGCGCCGCGCCGATGATGAGTTCGACCGCCTTATCGGGTTTCCACGCGGGGCTTTGCGCGGCGGCGTAGAACGGCATCAACAAACATAGGGCAATAAAAGTTTTCACGGCAGTTCCTTTTCAGAGGATGTGGGCCAGCCAAGGCATGTCGGTGCGGTATTGTTTTTCAAACGCTTCGATGTCGGCGATATGTTGCAGCGTCACGCCCACGTCGTCCAGCCCTTTGACGAGGCGCTCCTTGCGCGTGGCGTCGATGTCGAACGCGTGTGTCGAGCCGTCGGGCGCGGTGACGGTCTGATCCGGTAAATCGACCGTCATCACCGCGCCGGGCGCGGCGTGCAGTTGTGCGAACAAGCCGCTGACAACGGACGGCGGCAGAACGATGGTCAGCACGCCGCTTTGCAGGCAGTTGCCGCGATACACATCGCCAAAGCTCGCGCCGATGACAGCGCGTACGCCGAAATCCAGCGTGGCATAGGCCGCGCTTTCGCGCGAGGAGCCGCAACCAAAATCGGGGGCGGTGACGAGGATGCCGGTGTGTTGATACGCCGGTTGATTGAGAATGAAATCCGTGCGCGGCTGTTCGTGTTCGTCAAACCGCAGATCATGCAGAAACACCCGCGCGTAGTCTGCGTGTCCGGGCCGGCGCGGCAGCCGCTGAAAGCGTCCGGGCACGATCATGCCAGTATCGATCTTGGCGATATCGATCGGCGCGGCGACGGCGGTTACGGTGGTGAAGGGTCGCATGGAATGGTTGTATTTGACATGGATGTACGGGATGAACAGGATAGCCCCCACTGAGGGTCGTTACGCAGGCGGGAATCCATACAGGGCCACATGTGGCGACTGTGTTATGGGTTCCCGCCTGCGCGGGAACGACGGATGTGGTTTTTCATCTGTGTTTATCTGTCTTCATCCGTGGTTAAAAAATGCTTTTGAACTCAAAGCGTGCGCACATCCGTCAGCCGCCCGGTTATCGCCGTTGCCGCCGCCATCGCCGGGCTCATGATGTGCGTCAGTGCGCCCGGCCCCTGGCGGCCTTCGAAGTTGCGGTTGGTGGTGGAGGCGCTGCGTTGCCCGGCGGCGAGCAGGTCGCCGTTGGAGCCGCCGCACATCGAGCAACTGGCGTCGCGCCACTCGAAGCCCGCCGCGAGAAAGATTTGATCGAGTCCTTCGGCTTCGGCCTCGCGTTTCACGGCGAAGGAGCCCGGCACCACCATCGCGGGAATCACCGCCTTGCGGCCGTTCAAAACAGCGGCGGCGGCGCGCAGATCCTCGATGCGGGCATTGGTGCAGGAGCCGATGAATACGCGATCCATTTTGATGCTCGCCAGCGGCGTACCGGGCGCGAGCTTCATGTAGTCGAGCGCGCGCTTTACCCGCGCACGCTTTGCGTCATCGGCGATGGCGGCGGGGTCGGGCACGGCGCCGGTGATCGGCGAAGCATCTTCCGGGCTGGTGCCCCAGCTCACCATCGGCGCGAGTTCGTTCGCGTTCAATGCCAGCTCGCGCTCAAAGCGCACCTCGTCATGCGAGGGCAGCGTGCGCCAATAGGCAAGCGCGCGATCCCAATCCTTGCCCGCGGGCGCCAGCGACCTGCCGTGCAGATAGTCATAGGTGGTGTCGTCGGGCGCGATCATGCCGATGCGCGCGCCGGCTTCGATCGACATATTGCATACCGTCATGCGGCCCTCCATCGACATCGCGCGGATGGTGGAGCCGGCGTATTCGACTGCATGCCCTACCGCGCCGCCGATGCCGATGCGCGCGATGATCGCAAGGATCACGTCCTTGGCCGAGACATGCGCGGGCAGCGTGCCGTCGATAGTGATGCGCATGGCCTTGGGTTTTTTTTGCCAAATGGTTTGCGTCGCGAGCACATGACGCAACTGATTGGATTGCCCGATAGCGATGGGCAGCGCGCCCAGCGCGCCGTGGGTGGCAGTGTGTGAGTCGCAGCAGGCGATCAATAACCCCGGCTGTGTCCAGCCCAGTTCCGGGCCGATCACATGAATGATGCCCTGCCGCGGATGATGCACACCGTAATGCTCGATGCCGAACTCGCGCGCGTTCGTGTCCAGCAGTTCCACCACGCGGCGGATCTCCGGGTTGGCGATGCTCGCGGGGGCGGTGGCGCGCTGGGTAGACGGCAGGTAATGATCCGTCACCGCCAGCGTTTGTTTGGGTTTGCGCACCGTGCGGCCTTCGGCGCGCATCTGATCGAAGGCGAGAAAGGTGCCGCCCTCATGCACCAGGTTACGATCGACGAACAGCAGTTCCTCGCCGCCGGGGTTGGGTACGATGACATGCCGCGACCAAAGTCGGTCGAACAAGGACAGCGGTGCGTTCACCACGTTTGCACTCAAGCCTGTTTTTCTTTTTCCATCTCCGCCATCGCGTCCTTGGCCCAGCGAAACGCCTCAATCCCCGCCGGCACACCCGCGTAACAGGCGATCTGCAGCAGCACTTCCTTGATTTCGTCTTTAGTGACGCCGTTGCCGAACGAACGTTTGACGTGCAGCTTGAACTCATGCTGGCGGTTAAACGCGGCGAGCAGGCCGATGTTGAGCAGGCTGCGCGTTTTAAACGGCAGGCCGGGGCGACTCCAGATCATGCCCCACGCGGTTTCTGTGGCGTACTCCTGCATCGCCATGCTGAATTCATCGACGTTGTTCATCGACTTATCGACGTACTCGGCGCCCAATACTTCGCGGCGGATTTTGATGCCTTTGTTAAATAGTTCGCTGGCCATTTTGATCTTCCTTTGTTGATGGAAATTGTTATATAAGCATTTGTTTTTAAATGATTTTTTTGTTTATTGCGCGTAATGTCGCATGACCCGCGCCAAGTTTCGCGCTGGAACTTGCATGTGAGCGCTGTTGTCTGGACATTACGAACATCATGAAAAAAACCGCCATAATTATTCTACTCGCGATGGCGCTTGCCGGTTGCGCGTTCGCGCCAGCGAATCACGACCGCGGCGATGCGCCGCGCACCGCGACCATCGTGCCTTTTGTCGCGAAGCAAGCGCATCGCCCCGTGATCGGCTTGGCGCTCGGCGCGGGCGGGGCGCGCGGCTTTGCGCATGTGGGCGTGATCAAGGCGCTGGAGGCGGCGGGCATTGAGGCGGACGTGGTGGTGGGCGCTAGCTCCGGTGCGCTGGTGGCATCGTTTTACGCCGGCGGAATGAAAGCGCAAACGCTAGAGGCGATGGCGCTGGAACTCGAAGATCACCAGATTTTTGATTTCACCGTGTTCGGGCCGGGCATGGTGGAGGGCGCGCGCTTGCAGGATTTTGTGAATCGCACGCTCAACGGGCGGCTGATCGAAGCGCTGGGCAAACCGTTTGCGGCGGTGGCGGCGGAACGGGAGAGCGGGCGCCTGACGGTATTTAATCGTGGTAACACCGGCATTGCAGTGCGCGCCTCGGCCAGCGTGCCCAAGCTGTTCTGGCCGGTCACCATCAACGGACAAGCGTATGTCGATGGCGGCGTGGCGAGCCGCGTGCCGGCGGCGTTAGTGCGCGAGATGGGCGCGGACGTGGTGATCGCGGTGGATATTTCGCGCCGCGCCGCCGGTGACGCCGACACCGCCGATGTGGTGATACGCCCGCAAACCGTGCGCTCGCGCATCAATGATTTTCAACATCGGCAGGCGAATATCGCGGCGGGCGAAGAAGCCGCGAATGCGCTGATTGAGCGCATTTGCGTGGCCATTGCCACCGCGGCAGCGCGCAAGGCGAAGGGGCAGGTCTCGGCGTCGCGTTAGTCGTTAGGTTATCGGGTTTGCGCCAAGCCCGGACGTTCCGAGCGCAGGATCATGGGCACCTGCGCCGCCGACACTGGCTTGCCGAACAGGAACCCTTGATATTCTTCGCATTTGGGGCGCGCAAGAAATGCGAGTTGTTCCTTCATTTCCACGCCTTCGGCGATGGTCTTTAATCCCAGTTGTTTGCTCATGGCGATGATCGCGGAGACGATCGCCGCGTCGTTGGAATCCACGGTGATGTCGTGCACAAACGACTGATCGATCTTCAGCTTGTCCACGGGAAAACGCTTGAGGTAACTGAGGCTCGAATATCCATTGCCGAAATCGTCGATTAGCATGACACCCAGGTTGCGCAGACCGGCAAGTGTTTTGACGGCACTTTCCGAGTTCTACATGATGCTGCTTTCCGTTATTTTCAGCGCAAGCCAGCGCGGATCGAGGCTGTATTCGGCCAGTATGTCGCTGACCAGTTGCTGCAGGTTGCCGCAGCGGAATTGCGGCGAGGAAATATTGACGGATACCGGCAGCGGCGAGAATCCTGTCCGCTCCCATGCCTTGCGCAGTATCCATTCCCCGATGGGTACAATGAGGCCGGTATGTTAGGCCAGCGGTATAAAATCGGCTGGTCCGACATACCCAAGTTTGTCGTTGTTCCAGCGAATCAGAGCTTCAAAGCCGACGAGTTTGCCGTTGTCCACTCGAACTTGCGGCTGGAAATAAAGCGCGAATTCACCGCGTTCCACGGCGCGGCGCATTTCGACGCCCATGTTTTGCCGCGTCACTGAATGCGCGTTCATGTCCGCACGGTAGAGCTGCCAGGAGTTGCGCTCCTGCTCGGCGTGATACATCGCGATGTCGGCGTTCCTGAGCAGCGCTTCGCGATCGTCGTCGTCGAACGGATAGATGGTGATGCCGATGCTGGTGGTGGTAAACACCTCGCCGGCCTCGGTTTCGAAGGGGCGGTCAAACGCCGCCAGTACCTTGTCCGCGACGGCGGTGATTTCACCGACGTTGTTGGTGGCCTCTATTAGGATGGTAAATTCGTCGCCTCCCAGCCGCGCGATGGTGTCGCTCGAGCGCAGTGTGCCAGCGAGCCGTTCCGCTACCTGTTGCAGCAGGATGTCGCCGGCCGCGTGGCCGCGCGTATCGTTAATCTCCTTGAACCGGTCCAGATTCAGAAACACCACGCCAAGCATTTTGTTGTTGCGTGTCGCGCCCGCATGAATACCTCCAGGCGGTCGAGCAGCAGATAGCGGTTGGGCAGCCCGGTCAGTGAATCGTACTGGGCCAGAAACGCGAGGCGTTCCTCGGTCTAGCGGCGCTTGGTGAAATCGAGCAACATGCCAAGGATCTGGAGAACGTTGCCCGCTTCATCCAGCATCGGCACGTACGTTGCCGCAATCGCGTAGTACCGACCGCGCAGGGTGAACGATGCTTCGACCGATTACGTGGTCCTGCTGTCGCGCGCTTGCTCGAGCGTCGGCAGGTAGGTGCGAATGACATCCGGCGGAAGCAGGTCGTTATCCCGTTTGCCGATGATGTCTCTATACGACTTGTCGAGGATCTCCGCGCCGCGCTGGTTGATGAATTTTACCTGCAGCGACGCATCATAGATCAGGAATACGTCGGGCATGGCGTCAAACGCCGCGCGGAATAATTGCTCGCTTGCCTGGAGGCGCTTGAGCATTTCTTCCATTCTTGAGACATCGCGATGCACGCCGACAATGCCGGTGACGTTGCCGGCCGCGTTGCGTATCGGCGCGTAGCTGCTTTCCACGGCGATGCGCGCGCCGTCCTTGCGGGTGCGCTGCGTTTGCCACCCAATATGGTTTCGCCGTCGAGGACGCGCTGGCGGTACTGGAGCATTTCAGCACGCAGGTGGTCCGGAATCATCCATCCAGTGCGTCTGCCGATAGCCTCTTTTGCCGAGTAACTGAAGAGTTTCTCGGCACCCGGATTCCAGCTTTTAAATTTGCTATCGAGGCCGGTACGGGTGATGGCGTCAGCTGACGCTTGGACCGCCGCCGCGAGTTGCGCGTGTTCCGCTTCGATTTGCCGCCGGTGCGCAGGCACTTGCGGACCGGAAAGTCGCGCGGTGGAAAGTCCGAACCATCCTCCCGGACGGCGCGCCATGCCTCGTCCCGACGCAGTACGCGTTCAATTTCGCGCGCGTTCATTCCGAGCACGGTCTCGGCGCTGGCATTGGCGGCGATGACACGACCGTCCGCGGCGATCATGACTACACCTTCGGCCAGCGCGTCAAACAGAGCGTGACAGCGTTTTTCAGTCAGCACGCCGGGCGCGGCATCGCGTAATCGCTTCTTGGCGGCGACGGTGCGTATCAGAGGAGCCTGCGTCCCCGGCGTTATCCCGGATGCGTTCCGTGATGTGCCCATAGAGCCCAAATCCTACCGCAAAACAACTGTAAAAAATACCGATGAACACAGTATTATGTCTCTGAAGAAATTGTTGCAATATCAAGGATATATGCACAGGGATGATTCGAAATAATTGTGAATGAGACCTGCAAATGTGCCTTGGTGGTTGATGATATTGCGTCGAACCGCGTAATTGCGGAGGCTGCTCTGAAAAAGCTCGGCTGGTCGGTACTGAGCGCAGCCGATGCGCCAGGAGGCGCTGGCTGTGCTGGAAAAGACGCACTGTGACCTGGTATCGCTGGATATCGGCATGCCGGGCATGAGCGGCGTGGAGGTCTGTCAGCATATACGTGCCGGCGTCGCCCATGCTGATGTGCCTGTGATCGCCTATACGGCGCACGCGCAGTCCGAAGACTACAAAAACTTCATTGCCAGCGGCTTCAACGATGTATTGATAAAACCCCTGAATCTCGAAAAGCTGACCAGCATCATTGCGTTTGTGACGCAACGTAACTGATCAGCCGGCGGCGCGGAGGGTGCGCCGGGTTGGAACTCGCCTGCGGTCCCAGTGGGCGATGGCACAGCGCCAGAGTTCGGGCAGCGGGGCGTCCGTCATTTCACTCGCGAAGGTTTGTCCAAGAAATTGCAATGCGCTGATGATTTCATGCGCCGGTTGTTGCGTGTCGATGGCGCGCGCCAGCGTTTGTTTGGAAAGTTTTTCGCCGCGCTCGTTCACCGCCACCGGCAGGTGCGCGTAGCGCGGGGTGGGCACAATCAGCAATTGTTGCAGATAGATCTGCCGCGGCGTAGAGTCGAGCAAATCCGCGCCGCGCACAATGTCGGTGATGCCTTGTTCCGCGTCATCTACCACCAAAGCCAGTTGATAGGCAAACAATCCATCGGCGCGCTGCACCACGAAATCACCAATGTCGCGCTCGATAACCTGCGTGATCACGCCCTGAATGGCGTCGTCAAACGATACGGGCATGTGAGTCGTCCGCACTCGCGTGGCGCGCGCCTCGCGGCCCGCGGGCAAGCCATGGCGGCAAGTGCCCGGATAAACGTAGCCCTCGATGCCGTGAACGACGGAATCGGCAATCTCGCGCCGCGTGCAGCCGCAGGGGTAAAGCACGCCGCGTGCGCGTAGGTTTTCCAGCGCGGCGCGGTAGGCGCCGTTGCGAGTGCTTTGCACCACCACGGATTCATCCCACGCCATGCCCAGCCGTTCCACCGTGCGCAGAATGTCGTCCGTCGCGCCGGGTACGGTGCGCGGCGTGTCGATGTCCTCGATGCGCAGCAGCCACTTTCCGCCGTGTGCCTTTGCGTCGAGGAAGCTTGCCACCGCTGCCACCAGCGAGCCAAAGTGCAGCGGGCCGGTGGGCGAGGGTGCGAAACGTCCCCGGTAAAGAGTGTGAGTATTCATTGCGAGACAGTTTATAGTATCGGCTTTCAATCATCAGTGAATAAAGGATGCGTATGAAAGTAAAAGCTGCGGTTGCGCTTGAAGCGGGTACGCCTTTGGTGATCGCGGATGTCAATCTCGACGGCCCTCGCGCGGGCGAGGTGCTGGTGGAAATCAAGGCCACCGGGATTTGCCATACCGATGAATTCACGCGTTCGGGCGCGGACCCGGAAGGTTTGTTTCCGGCGATATTGGGCCACGAAGGCGCGGGCATCGTGGTGGATGTGGGGCCTGGCGTCACCACGCTGAAAAAGGGCGACCACGTGATTCCGCTGTATGTGCCGGAGTGCCGCCAGTGCGAATACTGCGTGTCCGAAAAAACTAATCTGTGCCAGTCGATCCGCTTGACGCAGGGCGCGGGCGTGATGCCTGACGGCAGCAGCCGGTTTTCGCTCGATGGCAAAAAATTGTTTCATTACATGGGCACCTCCACGTTTTCCAACTACACCGTGGTGCCGGAAATCTCGCTGGCGAAAATCCGCGAAGACGCGCCGTTCGACAAAGTGTGTTACATAGGCTGCGGCGTGACCACCGGCATCGGCGCGGTGATTAATACCGCAAAGGTGGAGCCGGGCGCGAACGTGGTGGTGTTCGGCTTGGGCGGCATTGGGCTCAATGTGATTCAGGGCGCGCGGCTGGCCGGTGCGAACATGATCGTCGGTGTGGATTTGAACCCGGGGCGCGAAACCCTGGCACGCAAATTCGGCATGACGCATTTCGTCAATCCGAAAGAGGTCGAAGGCGATCTGGTGGCGTATCTGGTGAACCTCACCAAGGGCGGCGCGGATTACAGCTTCGAGTGCATCGGCAATGTGGATGTGATGCGCCAGGCGCTGGAGTGCTGCCACAAGGGTTGGGGCGTGTCGGTGATTATCGGCGTGGCGGGCGCGGGGCAGGAAATCAAAACCCGGCCGTTTCAACTGGTGACGGGGCGGGTGTGGAAGGGCACGGCGTTCGGCGGAGCGAAAGGGCGGCGCGACGTGCCGAAGATTGTCGATTGGTACATGGACGGCAAAATCAATATCGACGATCTCATCACGCACAAACTCGCCTTGAGCGACATCAACAATGGGTTTGATTTAATGCACGCGGGCACGTCGATCCGCAGTGTGGTGGTTTATTGATCGGCCAATGAATACCGCGGCTCACAACGTTCTCGATTTCTGGTTCGGCGCGCCGGGCACGCCGCATCACGGCAAGCCGCGCGCCGAGTGGTTCAAGAAATCCGCCGACTTTGACGCGCTGATACGAATACGATTTTTGCCGCTTCACGAGCAGGCGGCTGCCGGAAAGCTGGCGCAGTGGAACGACAGCCCGCTGACGCTGCTGGCGCTGATTATCGTGCTCGATCAGTTTCCGCGTAATCTGTTTCGCGAGTCGCGGAGCGCGTTTGCCACCGACGCGACGGCACTGGACGCGGCGCGGCGCATGGCGGCATTGCAGTGGGACCAACGGTTGAGCGCTGTCGAGCGCCAGTTTGTCTATTTGCCGTTCGAGCACGCGGAGGACGGGGCGGCACAGCGCGAATCGATGCGGCTGTTTGCCTCGCTGGGCAACGCCGATTTGCTGGAGTGGGCGCGCAAGCACGCGGTGATTGTCGAGCGTTTCGGGCGTTTTCCGCATCGCAACGTTGTATTGGGTCGCGTTTCGACGCCCGACGAAATCGAATTCCTGAAACAGCCCGGGTCGTGATTTTAGGGTTTGGCGGCAGGCTTAGGTGCGGCCGCTGGAATATTTTCCGGTACGGTGAGCGTTTTGAAACTGAACAGATCGGGGTCGTCGGGATCGACATGGACGATCACGCCCTGCACCTCGGTGGCGCCGAACACCATCAAGCGCGTCACGTTGTAGATCAACTGCCGGGTCTGGTAGAGCGGCTTGTCGATAATCAACAGATGTTTGTCGCCATGGATCACCAGTACCGGCTTGCCGAACGCGCGCGCGTGTTTTCGCAAGGCTTCGAGTGTTTCGGTAAAGCCGGAGCGGCGGTCTTCGCGTCCATCGTGTTCCCAACCCGGATCGGCCTGAAACGCCAGCACCACGCCCTTGGCGTTTTGCTTGGTGGCTTGTGCAAAGGTGGATGCCATCCACGCCAGGTTGGCGGCGTTGCGCGCGATGTATTCGTTCACCGCCGTTTGATCACGCTGCAAATTGTTATTGCTGCCGACAATGTGCAGCGTCGCAAACACCACGCCCGCGCGTTGCCAGCGGCGGTTTTCAATAAATACGCTTTGATGGTCGAGCGCGATTTTCTCGCGGCCCAGGCTTTGCGCCGGATGGGCGAAAAACATGTCGCGCAGCTTGGCCAGGCGTTCGATCGGATCAAAACCGCCGTTGTCGGCGCGATGGCAGTCGGTCCATTCGTTGTCGCCGGGCGTGAAGACCAGGGCGCTGTCAAACGAGCCAAAATGCCCTAGTTGCACTTGGGACTCTTCATCCGAACACAGCGTAGAGCCTGATTTGAAGTCACCGATGTGAATCGAAAAATTGGGATGTTCTTGGTTGATAGAACGGATCAGCGATTTGTAGGGCGCGTATCCTTGGCCCGCCTGACCGTAAGGCAAGTCACCCAAGGC
>CAWUUY010000387.1:0-2523 GCA_963924885.1 uncultured Burkholderiales bacterium
CAGTATCGTGCGCGAGAACGCCATCGGTATTCTCGTCACGCACTCCGACATCGCCGCGCGCACCACGCATCGCATTTTGCGGCTGACGCGCACGGGACTGCACGACGCCGCATGATGGCAATCCTCGCCCTGCTGCGCGCACTCTCGCTGGCGCCGCTGCGCGCCCGCGCGCGTCGCAGCGTGCTGGCCGTGGTTGCCATCGCCGTGGGCGTGGCGCTGGGCCTCGCGGTCAACCTCGTCAACGACGCCGCGCTATCCGAAATGCAGCAGGCGTTTCGCACGCTGTCGGGCGAGGCCGATGTGCGCATCGAAGGCGCGGCGCGCACCATCGACGAAAATCTCTACGGCAAGATCGGACTCAATCCTGACATCGACACCATCGCCCCGATTATCGAACTCGACGCCAGCGTGTCGGGTAAACGCGAAACCCTCAAGATCATCGGCCTTGATCCCTTTGCCTCTGTGCATTTCACGCCACACCTGATCGCGCGGCCGGATGACAAAACCCGCGATCCGCTGGCGAATTTTGGCGGCAGCCGCATCGCGGTGTCACCTGCGGCGCTGGCCTGGCTGCAAGCAGGCGCCACGCCCACGCAGGTGCCGCTCTCCACACCCAACGGTCCGCGCACGCTTGACATCTCCGGCGTGCTCGCCGGTGTCGAAAGCCGCCAGCGCATCGCCGTGCTCGACATCGCCGCCGCGCAGGAACTCTTTAATCTGCACGGACAAATCACGCGGCTGGAAATCCGCCTCGCGCCCGGCGTGAATCGCACCGTGTTCATCAACCAAATCGCCGCCACGTTGCCAACCGGTGTGCGCGCGGTCGCGCCCGAGGTGCGCGAGCAGCAGGCCGCCACCATGTCGCGCGCTTATCGCGTCAACCTCACCATGCTGGCGATGATCGCGCTGTTTTCCGGCGCGCTGCTGGTGTTCTCGACACAGATGCTGAACGTGGCGGAGCGTTCTGGTGAACTGGCGTTTTTGCGTGTGATCGGCGTGACGCGGCGCGGCGTGGTGGCGCTGATGCTGCTTGAGGCCCTGCTGCTGGGCGCCATCGGCGCGCTGCTGGGCGCCGCACTGGGCTATGCGCTGGCATGGGCCGCGTTACAGGTGCTGGGCGGCGACCTGGGCGCGGGGTTCTTTTATGGCACGCGCCCGGCGTTGACGTTCGCGCCCGTGATCACCACGCTATTCGTGTTGCTGGGTGCCGCCGCCGCGCTCGTGGGCGCATGGATACCCGCGCTCGCGGCATCGCGCGCGCATCCGGCGCAGGCGTTGAAAACCGGCACGTTGTACGACTCCGCTAGCGCCGGCCCGCAGCCCGCCGTTGGTGCCGCGTTATGTGCAGCGAGCGCGCTACTGACGCTCGCGCCCGCGATCAACGGCATCCCCGTGTTCGGTTACATCGCCATCAGCGGCATGCTGATCGGCGCGATTCTGCTCACACCCGCGATGTGTGCCGGCACGTTCCGCTTCGCCGCGCGCCACACCGAAACGCTATCCGCGACATCACGCCTTGCCATCACACGCCTGGCCAACGCCCCTGCGCAGGCCGGTATCAGCCTCGCCGCGATACTCGCGGCGGTGAGCCTCGCGGGCGCGATGGCGATCATGGTCACTTCCTTTCGCATCTCGGTCGAACACTGGCTGGAGCAAGTGCTGCCCTCGCCTGCCTATCTGCGGCAAAAAGCGCCGGAGCAAAATAAGTCGCAAGGCTATTTTGATGCCGCCGCGCAAGTCGTAATACGCGCCACGCCGGGCATCACGCACGCCGAATTCGTGCGCACCGAAGCGCTGACCCTCGACCCCGCGCGCCCGCCGGTGGCGCTGGTGATCCGAGAGTTTGGCGACAGCGCGAAAGATCAGCCGGACAAACGCCTGCCGCTGGTGAAGCGCTACCCCGCGCCCGCCGGCGCGACGCCGCCGGTGTGGGTGTCGGAATCATTTCTCGATCTGTATCACGAACGCCTGCAACTGGATCGCGACAACGGCGGTACGTTTGATCTGCCGCTGCCGATGAACGCCAAGGGCGTGGCCACGTTGCGCGTACAAGTGGCCGGCGTATGGCGTGATTATTCACGCCAGCATGGTTCGGTCGTCATCCCGTTACCCGATTACGCAAAGGCCACCGGCGATGCACGCGCGCACGACGCGGCGCTGTGGCTGCGCGAGGGCGTCACCGCCGCCGCATTGCTGCCGCTACTTAAAACGCGGCTGCCAAAATTGCACGCGCTCGACCTCACCGAAACTGCGGACGTGCGCGCGCTGACGCTATCCATTTTTGATCGCACCTTCGCCGTCACTTACGCGCTCGAAGCGGTGGCCGTACTGATCGGCCTGGCCGGCATGGCGGCGGCGTTCACGGTTCTCATCGTCGCGCGCCGCAAGGAATTCGGTATGCTGCGCCATTTGGGCCTGACGCGCCGCGAACTCACCCGCATGCTCACACTCGAAGGCGCGGCGCTGGCGGCATTGGGCGCGGCTCTGGGGCTGGCGCTCGGCGTGGTGCTGGCGGCGATACTG
>CAWUUY010000388.1:0-6558 GCA_963924885.1 uncultured Burkholderiales bacterium
TCGCTAGCCTCTGTGCGGCGCCTGGCGACTTCCACCCGACCAGCTCGAACCCTATCCATGGGATCAGCACAGCTCCCGCGAGTGCGCCCAGGAGAAAGGGTTTTGCATCCTTCTTGATGTCCATGTCAATTCCTTTCGCTAAAGAGGAAGTCCCTCTGTGAGCCATACTATAGACCTATGACGCTAGCCTGGGGAATCTGTGTGATGGCGGGCCCATCAGGTTTTCAGCAAGCGAGCCGTTTTCCTGCGAAAGTCGTGGATGTATCGGGCATTAGCTTCAATATGAAACGTAACAACGACTGGCAACTCATGGCCGGGTGCACGCATTCGCATCCTTCCCCATAAGCCGCCGTTCATGGTCACCAGCCCGCTCCAAGGCCAGCTTTATGGCCACCTGACCGAACGCATGCAATCCGGCATCGCGGCCCGCTCTATTCGGAGATTTAGCGAGTCGCCTCTCAATGAGACAATCCGCGGCATGTCATCCACGCCGTACTGTCCACCCGCGAATCGGGGACTGACCATCCTCTATCTCTCGGCGCAACTGATCGTTGTCAACAAACCCAGCGGGTTGTTGAGCGTGCCCGGGCGCGGCGCTGGCAAGGAAGACTGCCTGTCACGCCGGGTTCAAGCCGAATTTTCCGACGCCTTGATCGTTCATCGCCTGGACATGGGCACGTCGGGCATTGTCGTCATGGGGCGCGGCGCCAAGGCACAGCGCGAGCTGAGTCTGCTGTTCCAGGAGCGCAAGGTGCGCAAGCGCTACCATGCCTTGCTCGAGGGGCACTGGATGGCTGATGCCACGGGGGAAATCGCGTTACCCATCGGTGTCGATGGGCCCAACCACCCGAAGCAGAAAGTCGACCACGCCATGGGCCGGCCGAGCGTGACCCGCTATCGTGTACTCGACATCGACACTGCGCGCGCGGTATCGCGCATTGAGCTCGATCCCATTACCGGTCGTTCGCATCAGTTGCGGGTGCACATGGAAGCCATTGGACATCCCATCCTCGGCGACGACTTCTACGGAACGCAGGCATCCTGCGCCAAGGCGGAGCGCCTGATGCTGCACGCCTGCCAGATCGAATTTTGCCTTCCCGAAACAGGCGTGCCGCTGTGCGTTGACTGTCCGCCGCCCTTCTAATCGGCGCTGAAAGACCCCAGCGAAGCGCCTGCACGAAACCCCAATTGATTCAACCTTCCGCTTTAATACCCGCCGTCTTGACCACGCGCTGCCATTTCGCGATATCGCGCTTGAGCAATTCAGCGACGCGATCCGATGCGCCGCCGACAGAGACCATGCCATCGTTCGCCAGGCGATCCTTCACATCATTCATCAGCAGGATGCGATTGACCTCGCTGTTCCAGCGCGCCACGACCTCCCTGGGCAATCCCTTCGGCCCTAACACCGCGTTCTACGACACCGCTTCGTAGCCGGGCACCGTCTCACCCACCGTCGGCAGTTCCGGTACGGGGCTGGAGCGCTTGGCGGTCGTCACCGCCAGCCCACGCACGCGGTTTGATCGTACATGCGGAATCATTTGCACCATGACGCCGATGACCAGCTGAATCTGCCCGCCGATCAGCTCGTTCAACGCGGGGCCCATGCCCTTGTACGGCACATGCGTGATTCAGGTACCGGCCATCTGATTGAAGTATTCGGAGACCAGATGATTGCTGCCGCCGGAGCCACCGGAACCATAGTTGAGCTTTCCCGGGTTCGCCTTGTCGTGCGCGATGAGTTCTTTGATGGTCTGTATCGGCAGCGCGGCATTCACCGCCATCAGGTAGCCGGTCTCGCCGATCAGCACCACCGGCGTTACGTCATGCAGCGGGTCGTACTGCAATTTATAAACCGCCGCGTTGGCGGCATAGCCCGCCGATACCAGCATCAGGGTGTAACCGTCGGGATGTGCACGCACCACAGTTTCCACACCCACGCTGCCGCCGGGGCGGTTGTCCACCACCACGAATTGCCTGAAGGGCTCAGTGAGTTTCAGTGCCAGCGTGCGCGCCACAATGTCTAGCCCACCGCCGGGCGGGGCGGGCACGATAAAACGCACCGGTCTCACCGGATAATGCTGCGCGGCAGCCCATCCAGTCGGAAGGAGGCTGCCCGCCACGACAAACAATAACTGTGAGATTTTAGTACGTGTGCTCATGCTTGCCGCGAATCGCTAAAAAAATCGCCTAGAGCACCACCTTCTGCCGCTGCCCCGTCTCGGACGCACGGCGGATGGCATCCAACATGCGATGGCGCCGCACGGCGTGTTCAAAATCCGCCTCGACCGCAGAACCCGTGCGTATCGCTTCGGCGAACTTCACCCACATTTGCCCCACGTCGTAAGCCGGGCCGCCGTTGCGGATGTCTTCGGGCACCCATTTGAATTTTTCTGGCACAGGCAGTTCCTGCATCGCCTTGTCGTCCTTCTTTCCGCCCATGATTTTGCGTTTGAGCTCCATGCCGGCCTCGCCGCCGCCGATCATCATCAGTGTGCCTTCGGTGCCGTAGATTTCAAAGCGGTAGCCGCTGCCGTGATACGGATGCACGCCAAGGTTGACGCTGACCGTAGCACCATTGTCGAGCCTGCCCGTGAGCATGACGTTGTCCGGTGACGTTACATCGACGTACTTTTTGGTGTCGGTCTCAAACCACTGCGGCACTTGCGTGCTCAATACCGCCGACACTTCGGCGAGTTCGCCCGCCACCATGCACAGCGCATCCATCGAGTGGCCGAAGGTGATGGTCAGCGTATTCGCGCCGAGGTTCACGTCTTTTTGCCAGGTGCGGTCCGACGGGCGCGTCAGCACGCCACTGCCCATGTGCGTCATGTTGACCGAAAGGATTTTGCCGAGGTAGCCCTGCTGGATCAGCTCGCGCATATACATATACGCGGGCGAGGCGCGGCGCTGCAAACCGACCATGGTGCGCACGTTTTTCTTGCGCGCCATCGCGGCCATTTCCTCGGCCTCTTGTGTGTTGGCGCCGAGCGGCCATTCGCAATACACGTGCTTGCCGGATTCTAGCGCGGCCATAGTGATTTTATGATGCGCGGGCACGCGCACCGCCACCAGCGCGGCTTCAACCTGCGGGTCAGCGCCCATCACCTTCAGATCGCTGTAGGCTTTTTTCACGCCGTATTTATCCGCCGCCGCCTGCGCGGTGTCGGCGTGCGCGGTGCATACCGCATGCAGATTTACTTCCGGCACTTTTTGCAGCACGGGGCCGTGCGCGCTGGGCCCCCAGCGCCCGCCCGCTCCGATAAACACCACACGCAACGGATCTGATTTTGACATGACACCCTCCGGGTTAACTCAATTTTTATTGTTTAAAAACATATACTTAGTTTATTTCTTCATTTCAATGAATTCCAACTGCACGCCGTCAGGTCCTTCAAAAAAACACACGCGACGATTGCCGGAAACCACGGTCTCTTCGAGGATGCCGATGTTTTGCGCTTTTAGTTTGGCAACCAGCGAATCCAGTTCATCGGTATCCATCGCGATGTGTTCCATGCCGTATTTCTGCTCGCGCTTTTGCGTCGGGTGCAGCTCGGTGATGTTGAGCGACAGCCCGTCCAAGTCGACCCGATAACCGCCGGTGGGCGACTGGCTGGTGATTTTTGCGCCGAAGGTCTCGACATAAAACTTCGCGGTTTTTTCCGGCGTTTTGGTTTTGATGTGCAGGTGATTGAGTTTGATGGCCATGGGATTCTCCTTGGGAAAGAAGTCGGGAAACGCGGGTGACTACGTGCACCACTCTACCACTTCAAAGCGCTTGTTTTTACCCACGCGAAACACGTTGAAGTCGCGCACATCCACCGTTAGCACCGCGCGGCACCCGGTCTCCTGCGCGAACCACACCACGGCGGCTTCGGTGAAATCGGGATCAAGCGCGGCGTAGCGCGCGAGGATGTCGCCCACCTCGCCGTAGGCCACCGCAGGCAAGTCGAGCACCTTGCACTGCGGCCCGCTCAGCCAATCGAGCAGGCGCACTTTGCCGGTAGTGGAAAGGAAATAACAGGTTTCGCCAACCACCGGTGCGGGCACCAGCAAGTCGCCGGTGTAGTTTTCGAGAAATTCGCGCGCGACCTGATGGCGCGGATCGCGCGCGATGCCCAGCGCGACCAGAAAGCCGGCATCGACCAGTACGCGATTCACCGGCGGCGGCTGGGCTTGCGCCGCGCGGCAGCGGGTTCCGATGGCACCCCAGCGCGAAAGCGCGCGCGCAACGCGGCTTTGATAGTGCCGGACACGTCCGCGCCGTCGCCCTTGTCGCCGCCGATAAACGGATGGTGCGTGCTTTTAGTCGGCGCGCGCAACAGGCTGTCGAGCGCAAGTTTGACGACTTCGCTCTTGGTGAGGCGGCGCTTGACGCAGTATTCAGCGAGTTCCTGCTCGACGCGATGCGGCAGGCGAACGGTAAGGGTCATAGGAACGCTCCGGTGTAATACGTTATTGTAGATATTGTATTACACTGCGTGGCTGCGCTCACAAAAATACATAACTATTTTTTTAAACAATTATTTTATTCCGGCTTGATGTTACCCACGCGAATGATCGACTGAAAGCGCAGGTACTCCTCCTGCATGTGGCGCATGAAGCCATCGGGCGTGGTGTCGGGCATTGACTCCGCCCCCTGATTCACGAAGCGCTGACGCAACGCCGATTTGCGCAGCGCGCGCATGATGTCGCTGTGCAATTGCTCGACGATGCGGCGCGGCGTGCCGGTGGGCGCGATGATGCCGCACCAGCTGTCGAACTGCGCTTCCGGCAGGCCCACCTCCGCGATGGCCGGCACGTTGGGCAGCGCGGGGCTGCGTTGCGGGGTCATCACCGCCAGCGCACGCAGGCGGCCTTCGCGCACCGGACCCAGCGCGGCGGGCAGTGTGTAGATCGCGTAATGCACGCGGCCCAGCGCCATTTCAACAAATGAATCCGTCGCCATGCGGAACGGCACATGCACTGCATCGATGCCGAGCGCGCGCGAGAACACTTCCGCCGCCAGGTGCGACGCCGAGCCGATGCCGAGCGAGGCGTAATTCAGTTCGCCGGGACGCGCGCGCGCGTAAGTGACAAAATCGCGCGCAGTGGACACCGGCATCGTGCGCGTGGCCGCCAGCACATTGGTGATCGAGGCCACGTGCGCCACGCCGACGATATCGCCCAGCGCGCGAAACGGCGGCTGCTCGCGCATCAGCTCCGTGATGAGCCGCGTGACGCCCACCATGCCCAGTGTGTAGCCGTCGGCGGGCGCCTGCGACATGCGCTTGTTGCCGATCAGCCCGCCCGCGCCCGGACGGTTTTCGATCAGCACGCGGCGCTGGTAGGTTGTTTCCAGATCATCGGCCAGCAGTCGCGCGAAAAAATCATCCGCCGCGCCCACCGACGAGGCGACGATGATGCGAATCGGCCTGACCGGAAAATCCGGGTTTGCGGTCTGCGCGTGCGCGTGGCCCGCGCTCACTGTGAGCGCCAGCACCAACGCGCCGAACAACCCTTTACGCATGCGGGATCACCGGCAACAGCACATACGGCATTTTCCCCGCCGCGAAGTGCAGGGTGTTTTTGCCGCCGAAAATCGCCGCGGGCCTGTCCTCCGGGTGCGTGTGCGTGAACGGCCCCACGCCTTTCATTGGATACGGCGCGTGGGCCACGCCCGCGTCGGTGCCGTCGAATTCATAATCCTTGCCGCGCACTGTAAACGCCATGCGGTAACCCACGGGCACGACGATCGATGTTGGCCAGATTTCGACATCGAGTTCCACCGGCTCGCCGGGTGTGAGCGGCAAGGCTTCGTCGTGTGTGTGCCACGGACGGTACAGGCGGCTCTCCACCGGATCGCACTTGCGCTGCGAGGCACGCAGCCAACCCAGGCCCACCGGCGTGCGTGGATCGTTGGAGCCAACGAACGTGACTTCCTTGCCTGCCGGGTCATACACGCGCAGCACGACAAGCACATCCGCGTCGGTGGTGTCGGAGGACAGCCACAGCTTGGCGGCCACCGGCCCGGTGATTTCAAGATCGTGCGTCATCGGCGGCGTCAGGAAGGTAACGCCGTCTCCGCTTGTGACGTAACGTATGGCTTTTGTCGATGCTTTGATATCGGCGCAAAGACTGAAGTCTTCCGGCTGCAAATAATATTTTGTCCACTGCGTGCGCGCCAGCGGCCATTCGTTTTCAGCGCGCAGCACAAATTTTTCGCCGGGCCAGCGCACGTTGAGTGATACGCGTGGCTGCTGGTCCCAGCCAGTGTTTTCGCCTTTGAGAAAGTGACCGAAAAATTTCTTTTGCAGCGCCACGCCGTAGCCGCTGTAGAAATGCGTGAAGTGCGTGTCGCCGTGTACCTCCAGCCATTTTTGCTCCGAGGCGGCGCGCAGATAGCCTTCAAAATTGCCGCGCGGATGCAGGCCTTGCCCACCCCAGTTGCCCGCCGACAACAGCGGCGTTTTGATCTTCGAAAAATCCACCATGCGCGCGCGGTAATAATCATCAATGAACGGCCGCCGCAATGCTTCGCCATCCACATCGGCGCGATTCTGTTTCAGTTGCTCCACG
>CAWUUY010000389.1:0-4097 GCA_963924885.1 uncultured Burkholderiales bacterium
CGCAGCCCTATCCCCACAAGCCCATCCGCCTGATCGTGCCGGTACCGCCGGGCGGCGGCGCGGATTTTGTCGCGCGGTCGTATGCGTCGCGCCTGGGTGATGCGCTCGGCCAGCAAGTGGTGGTCGATAATCGCGGCGGCGCGGCGGGCATTATTGCGATGGAGGCCGCAGCCAAGGCCGCGCCGGATGGCTACACCCTGATTCAAACCAATATCTCCACCATCAGCATCAATCCGTACATGTATACGCGGTTGCCGTACGATGCCGAAAAAGGGTTCGCGCCGATTTCTCTTTGCACCTTGAATCCGCTGGTGCTGGTGATACATCCGTCAGTGGCGGCGCGCAGCGTGCCGGAACTGGTGAATGTGGCGAAAGCCAAACCGGGGGCGATCACCTATGCGTCGCTCGGCAGCGGCAGCATTCAACATCTGGCGGGTTTCATGTTTGGCAAGGCTGCCGGTGTCAATTTGATTCACGTGCCGTACAAGGGTGCGGCGCCCGCCACGGTGGATCTGCTTGCCGGTCAGGTCAATATCGCGTTCAGCGGTATCGGCACCGTGATCTCGCATGTGCGCGCGGGCAAGCTGCGCGGCCTGGCGACCACTGGCGCCAAACGCGTGGAGTCGTATGCCGATTTGCCGACCATGGGTGAGTCGGGCGGGCCAGCGATGCAGATAGAGTTGTGGAACGGTTTTCTCGCGCCCGCCGGCACGCCGCCCGCTATCGTGAAACGCTTGTCCGATGAATTTAATCGTATCGCCAAGTCCAGCGATCTGCCGCAAGTGCTGGCGACGCAGGGCACCTCGCCGAAAACCAGCATGCCCGAGGAGTTCGCGTTGTTCATCCGCGCGGAGCAGGCGAAATTCAAAAAACTGGTGCGGGAGAGCGGCATCAAACTCGATTGAGTAAACTACGGCTGATGTTAATTCGGAGGGAGGCAAGCATGGCAGGCAACATGAATAACAGGCGTTCCTGGATGATCGTGCCCGCGCACGACGCGGCGGTGGTGGCCGCTGCGTCCGGCGCAAAGCCCGACGTGGTGGTGCTCGATCTCGAATACACCGTGCCGCCCAAGGCGAAGGAAGCCGCGCGCGCGGGCTTGGGGACTATCATCAAGAAACTCGGCGACAGGCAGGCGACGGTGTTTGCGCGCATAGACCGCGACACGCGTTGGGCAGATGTGCGCGCGGCCATGCATCGCGGCATCAGGGGGATTATTTTTCCCGGTCCCGACGCGCCGGAGGAGGTGGCGGAACTTGGCGAACTCATCGGTGAGCTGGAACGCGAGCGCGGCGTCGAGCCGGGCGCCACCGAACTGGTGCTGATGCTGGAATCCGCCAGAGGATTCTGGAACGCCGCCGCCATCGCGCAGGCCAGCCCGCGCGTGACGGCGCTGGGCGTGGGGCGCATCGATCTGACCATGCGGCTGGGACCGGTGCCGCAGGATGAATTTCGCTTGTATCGCTTTTTGATGACGCGCGCGCTGGTCGCCGCGCGCATGTTGGGCAAGCAGCCGCTAGGCGCGCTGTGGCGGCCCGATTCGCGGGGCGGCGTGGCCGGCCTTGCCGGCACGGCAAAAGCCGCGAAAGAAGCGCGGCTGATGGGATTCACTGGATGTGTTTGTGCCACGGCGGAGCAGGTGGCGCCAGTTAATGAAGGGTTCGCCTCATGAACGATCTACACACACAGGCCCTCGGCGAAAAGCCGATGCCCAAGTACATACGGCGCTCGCTGCTCGCGCTATCGCTGGACGATGCGAAGCTCGCAGAAAAAGCGTTTTCCGCCTGGGCCGACGCGATCATTCTGGATTTTGCAAGAAAGCAGGATCGCAACTGGCTGCAAGACGTGAAGGCGCGCATGCCTGCCGCGATACACGCGGCGGGCAAGGCCGGCGCCGAGGTGTTCGTGCGGATTCAGAGCGATTGTGCCGCGGCGGAAATGGATGCCGCGGTATTCGACGGCATCACCGGCGTGATACTCAAGGGCGTCACCTGTCCCGCCGACGTGGTGAGTTCCGCGCAACACCTGAGCGCGTTGGAGGCCGCGCGCGGCATACGCGGCGGCACGCTGGAAATCGATGTCGAGGCCGATACCGCCGGCGCGGTGTGGCATGCGCTGGAGATTGCACGCGCCAGCGAGCGTTTCGGTGCTTTTCTGATCAATGAGCCCGAACTGTGCGCGAACCTCGGTATGCAGTGCGCGCCCACGCTGGATTTCGATCCGCTGGAATATATCAAGTCACAGTTGATTACCGTGGCGACGTCCGTGGGCGGGCAGGCGCTGGGCATGAGTTATCCGCTCGGTCTCACGGGCGAAAACGCCAGCGACGTGGTGGTGAGACAAGCGGTGAAGCGCGCGCGCGACACCGGCTTCAAGGGCGCGGTGTGCGCACATGCCTCGTGGGTTAAATTCTGCAACGAGGGGTTCCGCCCCACCGCGGACGAGGCCGCTTATTACGTGAAGGTGATCGAGGTGTTCGCCGAGGGCATCAAGCGCGGCATGGCCTCGGTGCCCATCGACGGAAAGATGATCGACGTGCCGGTGGATTTGCGCGCCAAGCTATATTTGAAGTGGGCGAACCGCGCGCAGGCGCGTGACGAAGCCAAAGCCGCCGCGCACAAAAAACAGGAGGGTTGAGCCATGAATAACCGGGTCGCGCGCTGCACCATGTTTGTAACACCCACCAATCCGCGCTTTATCGATAAAGCCTGGACGAGGGGAGGCGATGTTTACATACTCGATATCGAGGATTCCATTGCACCGGCGGAAAAAGAGCGCTGCCGCACGCTGATCCGAGAATCCATCCAGAAAGCCAACAAGGGCGGCGCATCGATCTGCGTGCGCATTAACAAGCCGTTCGTCGATGCCGACCTGCCGTGCGCGGTGTGGCCGGGCGTGGACCGCATCATGCTGCCCAAGACCGAATCGGCGGACGAGGTGCGGCACGCGCACGAGATCATCAGCCATCTGGAAAAAGAGCGTGGCATCCCGGTGGGCTACATCGAGTTGTATCCGATGATCGAATCCGCGCTGGGCGCGGTGAACATACACGAACTGCTGACCGCCACGCCGCGAAAAATATACGCCATGGGTGGCGCGGGCGGCTACGACATGGCGATGAATCTCGGCATCGAAATGTTCGCGAGCTTCGATCAGTATGCGTTTCCGGTGGCGTACGTGGCGCTGGCCGCGATGGTGCTGGATATCGAGGCCACCGGTGGTGTGTTCGTGCCCAACGAATCCGGGCGCGTCGATCAGAGCGATCAAGCCGCGACGCAGGCGGCGGCGCTGCACGCCGCGGGCATCCATCACGCCGGCGCGCTGCATCCGAATTTTATTCAACCGCTGGTGCAGGGCTTATCGGCGACGGCGGATGAGATCGCGTGGGCGAACAAAGTGATCGTCGAGTTTGGCCGACTGACGAATAACGGCGAATCGGTGGGCATGCTCGACGGCAAAGTCGTGGACAAATACGAATACGACAGGGCGACACGCACGCTCGACTGGGCTGTGGCCTGCGCGGAGAAGGATGCTTACAAGGCGCATGCGCTGGCTCGCGCGAAAGCTGAGGGCGCTCAGTGACTTAGGTTACAAAGCCAGTTCTTCGATATAGCGTAGGTTGGGCTGCCAAGCCCAACACAACGAGCGTGATAGTACAAAGGTCGTTGTGCAGCCCTGCCACTGCCGCCGCCGGGCACGAAGCCGACGACGACGCTCACCGGTATGGTGGGGTAGGGTTGCGCGAGGCTGACTGTGGAGGCGGTGAACAACAGCGGAAACAGCGCCAGTGCACGAAATAACATGGACTGCATAAGGTTCTCCAGTAGCTTTGAATTTTACCCTCGGCGCGGATGTAACGAAGTGAAATCCGGGGCTACAATTCAGGCATGACTACCAACCATCCCAACGAGTCCATCCAGACCATCGACCGTTTCGTCACGCACGTATCCACCGTGCCGGCAAATCTGGGCCAGACGGTCGGCCTGCATCTGCGCGAAAAGGTTGCCGCGCCAGTGGCGGCCAGCGATAAATCGCACGTGGTGCTGTTCGTCCATGGCGGATTTTCGCCGTCGAACGTGGCCTACGATCTCGATTAC
>CAWUUY010000390.1:0-9766 GCA_963924885.1 uncultured Burkholderiales bacterium
CTCGCCGTCGCTGTGCAGGCGATCCACATTCAATTCGGAGTAATGGCGCACCACGTCATGCAGCGATTGCATTTCGCCGCTGTGCATATAGGGGCCGGTATAGCCCACGTTGCGCAGTGACGGCACCTTGAACTCGCCGAAATTGCGATGCTCCGGTTTTAGGTGCGCGGTTTTGACAGCACTGGCGCGGGTAGCGTCATCGTTGTACGGCCCCAGCAGATTGAATTTGCTGGCGGTCAGAATCTTGATGCCGTCGTGACGACCGCCATCGAATTTTTTACCGTCTCCGCCGACAAAATGCGGCACGCCGATGTCGTGAAACTCTCCGTTGGTGAACATCGGCCCGGTATGGCAAGTGCTGCAATTGCCCTTGCCGACAAAAATTTTCAGGCCGCGCCGCGCCTCGCGCGGATACAGCGCGGCGGCGGCGTGATCGCCGCGCGCCAGTGCATTGCGAAACTGATCGAACGGCGTGATGTCGGTCGTCAGCGTTTCCTGAAACGCCGCCATCAACTTGCCCACGCCCACCAGCACCGCTTCGTCGTCCTGCTTCGACGGGCTGACACCGAAGGTTTTTTCATAGCGGCACGACAAATCCGCATCGGCGCGCACGTACCGCGCGACATGCGCTGCATTCGAACCGAGTTCGCGCGCGTCCACGATCGGCCGCATGCTCTGCGACCACAGGCTATCCGCCGCGCCGTCCAACGCAAACCAACGGTGATAGCGCAGGTTCATCAGCGTCGGCGTGTTGCGATCCACCATCGCCAGGCCCTGGTTGCGCTTGACGCCATCGGTCCAGTTGTACTCGGCGATGTGGCAGGTGCCGCACGACACCTTTTCATTCGCCGAGAGTTTTTCGTCGAAGAATAGGCGCTCGCCCAGATCCATCGCGGACGCATTGCCCGACACGCGATTAGATGGGTCCGGCGTCCATTTCATCGGCCATGGCCCGTGACTCAGCACACGATTCAATTCCGCCTCGGTGAATTCAATAGCCACGCCCGGCTCATCGGCCCGCGTCAGACCGACCGCCAGTAAAGCACACACGCCCGCAGTCAAGGCGCCGGCCAGAAAAATTTTTCGCATTGTCGTCACTGCAGCACCACGCTGTTGGTCAAACGCTCGGTCGCGCCACCGACGCGCACCTCGAAAATATACTCCCAACGGACTGGCATGTGAAACATCAGCCCCTCGGCGCGGTATTTTCCGGCGCCGCTGCTGGTGACCTTGGTTTTATAGTTCATGCCGTGACGATGTTCGGGCATGTGCGCATCCACGCGCACGCTCTCCGGCGCGGCGGCGCCGTCCTTGGCACACAGCGCGATCTCCACCACAAAATGCTGGCCTATCTCCACCTTCTCAGGCTGGGTGCGATAGGCCAGCGCGTATTGCTTGCCTTCCACCGTGCGCGGCTTGGCGCCTTGCCCGGCGGGAAGATCAGGGGTGCAAGCCCAAGAAACATTCACCGTACTTAAAAACAATCCCAAGCATAGCAGTCTGTCACGACCCCTCACCCTAACCCTCTCCCCGTAAACGGGGCGAGGGGATTTTTCTTTGTTCATGGCTTCAACAAGCTCCCAAAAATCGCATCGCCGTTGCGATACGCAATACATTCGGCCACCTCGCGCGGCAACTCGGCCATCCATGCGCGCGACCAGTTGGCGTGCTCGACCACGTAATGCCAGCGTTCGGCGGTGTAGGTATCGGTGCCGACCATAAAACGGTCGGGGAATTCCATAAACGCCGCGCGCCAACTGGCATCGAGCTTACCCCCGGCGGCATGGTCATTGCGAAACGCCAGATCGCAACACAGGTTTTTGTGTTTGCGAAGCATCTCGTGCATCTTTTCGGGCCGCTCAAAACCGGAATGCGCCCACAGCACGCGCGCGTCTGGGTCTTGCTTGAATATGCGCTCTACCGCATCCACATCCGAATGCGCTTGCAAAAACAGTTTGTGCTTCTTCGCCAGTTGCACCGCCAGCCGCTCCACTGGCGCATCGGCATCCGCGCCGAACACATGAAACTCGCCTACCGCCACGTAGCGGTATTTTTTCAACCGCTCTTTTAGATACGCGGCTACCGCTTCCTCCTTGAACCAAGTGCTGATGTCGGCACGTGTACGATAGGTGCGCAGCGACGGCAAAATCAGATCGGGCGCTTCGGCATAGATCTTTTGATTGCCGTCGTCGTTCGAGCTCGACACCAGCGCGCGTTTCACACCCGCCTTGCGCAGCAGTGCGATCGCCTCCTTCGGCGGCACGCGCTCCCACGCATCCTGGCTGTAATGAATATGAGCGTCAAAAATCGGCAGCACGTCAGCGGCGTGTGCACGTGCCGCCACGAGCAACGCCGCGCACAGCAGGATTTCAAGAAAATATCGCATGGTGAAAGTTTAGCAGGTTCAAACGCCATGCCGCTCAAACGACCGTCATGGAAAAAACATAAGTATTTGTTTACATACACTTTTTTGACATTCGTCGCAATACACGGCAACAGCGCAGTTTGATACACTCAAACTGCTGTCACCCCACTATACCGATTTCACGCAATCCTTAATCCTTATTCCTCAATCCTAAAAGGGAAGCCGCCATGATTTATGAAGTCAGAACCTATCACGTCAAGCCGCGCTCCATGCCCGAAGTCGAAAAACGCTTCGCCGAAAAATATGATCAGCGCAAAAAATATTCCGAACTTGCCGCCTTCTGGAAAACCGAAGTCGGCCCGCTGAACCAGTTCATGCACGTGTGGGGCTACAAGGATTTGGCTGAGCGCGCCACCATCCGCGCCGCCGCCGTGAAGGATGGCGCATGGCCGCCACCCATCGCAGAGTTTCTGGTGAGCCAGCAATCCGAGATCATGATGCAAACCCCGTTCTCACCCGAACTCAAACCCAGCAACAACGGCCCGTGGTTCGAGTGGCGCGAATACACCCACGCCGCCGGCCAACTGCCGATCATGATGAAAAACTGGGAAGTCGCCCTCGAAACGCGCCTGAAATTCGGCCCGATCACCGCGCTTTGGTACACCGACTTGGGCGGCCTGAACAAATGTATCCACGTATGGCCGTACAAGTCACTCGATCAACGCAATGAAGTGCGTGATCACGCCCACAAAACCGGCGCATGGCCACCGTCTGCCCGCGCCAAAACCGATGGCCGCCCGATTGAAGCGCTGGTGGCGCAGCAAAACAAGTTCATGACAGCGGCGAGCTTTTCGCCGATCAAGTAAGCTTTTTTGCGACAGTAAAAAGGGGAGCCGAGGCTCCCCTTTTTTATGTCGTACATTTTACGGGAATTACCATTTCCCGAACGTTTTTCCCGGCGGCCAGAGCTTCGGCGAGCTGCGGTCGTACTGCGGCGCGTACGGCACGCCTTCCGCACCCAGCGTTACCGCCGCGTGCTGCGGCCAGCGCGGGTGGAACAGCAGCGCGCGCGCCAGCGAAATAAAATCCGAGCGGCCCGCGGCGATAATGTCTTCGGCCTGTTGCGGATCAGTAATCAAACCGACCGCGCCGGTGGTGATGCCGGTCTCGCGTTTTACGCGCTGCGCGAACGGCACTTGATAGCCGGGGCCGATGGGCACTTTGGCATCGAGCGCCACGCCGCCGCCCGACACGGTGACGTACGCCGCGCCGGCTTTTTTGAGTTCCGCCGCGTAGACCACGGCGTCATCCGGCATCCAGCCGCCTTCGGCAAAATCGGCGCCAGAAATTTTTGCGCCAATAAACTTATCGGCGGGCCACGCCGCGCGCATGGCGCGAAACACTTCCAGCGGCCAGCGCATGCGGTTTTCGAGACTGCCGCCGTAGTTGTCGGTGCGCTTGTTCGCGAGCGGCGACAGAAATTCCGAGAACAAATAGCCGTGCGTGGAATGCAACTCCACGAAATCCAGCCCGATGCGCGCAGCGCGTTGCACCGCTGCTACCGCCGCTTGTTTTAAGCGTTCTATTTCCTGAATAGACAGCGCGTGCGGCATCGGCCAATCGCTTGCCAGCGGAATCGCCGAGGGCGCCTCGGTGGTCCACGCGCCTTCATTGGGCTTTAACGCGCCGCGTCCGTTCCATGGTCGATGCGCGGAAGCCTTGCGCCCCGCGTGGCCCAATTGAATGCCGAGCACGATCGGCGAGACACTGCGCACAAATTTCACCGCGCGCGCCAGCGCGGCTTCGTTCGCGTCGCTATACAACCCCACGCACTGCGGCGTAATGCGCCCCTCGGGCACGATGCCGGTGGCTTCGATCACCAGCATGGAGGCGCCCGACAATGCCATATTGCCCAAGTGCATCAGGTGCCAGTCGGTCATGGAACCATCGACGGCGCTATACTGGCACATGGGCGCTACCGTGATGCGGTTAGGCAAAGTGAAGGTGCCGATTTGCAGCGGAGAAAACAGTTGGCTCATGATCTACCTTGCGAAAAAAGGGCGAAGTTTACCGAAAATACCCCAGCGCGCGCCACCACAAGTAATCCAGCGGCATCAGTACGAAAACGCACACCGCCGCAAGCGGCAGCGTGAGACGCAGCATTTGGCGAAGGGTGATGCCCGACACCTGCATACCGACCATCACCGGCGGCGCCTGATACGGCAGGATCATCAGCGAAAACCCCACCGCCAGGGTCATCAGCGCGGCTTCGATGCGCCAACCTGTCGCTTCCGCCATTTGCGCCGCCAGCGGTGCGAGCAGTGCCGGCTGCGACGGGTTGGTGGTAAACAGGCCCGTCACGGTTGCCATTGTCGTCAGCTTGACGAAATTCACAAAGTCGTTGCCCGGCGTGATGTTCAGCGTACCCAGCATCGCGCCGCCGAGTAGCCTGCCCAGCCCGCTGTTTTGGATCACCGCGCCGAAGCCGAGCACGGCGCCGACATAAAAAAAGGAACCGAGTTTTATGCGTTCCGGAAATACCGAGGACGGCACCGCGCCCACGCGCGGCATCAGCGTGATGATTGCAGCAGCCAGCGCGATCCATCCCGGCCGGATGCCATGCAGAAAATCCGTCGCCCACAGCAGCAACGCGCCGGCGAGTATCACCGACAAGCGGCGCTCTTGAGGCGACATCGGCGTCTGCGCGTCGTGGGCGTCCGGCGCGCGCGTCACCGCCGGGAACAACCAGCGGATCATCAAGACGATGATCGCCGCTTTGACACAACCGAGGATGGGAAAGTGCAGCAGCAAATAGTCGGCGTAGATGATGGGCTTGTTATAAAGCGTCTCCGCCGCGCCAGCCAGCACCAGATTGGGGGCATTGGCGGGCAGCACGGTCACGCCGCATTGAAAGCTGACGATGATCGCCGCCAGTGCCGTGCCGGTGTGTCCGTTTGATCCAGCTGGCAGTCCCGCGCGCTGCGCCATCGCCGCGAAAATCGGCAGCAACAACAACACGCGGCTGACGGTCGCGGGCATCAGGAACGCCAGCAACAAAGCGATGATGGTAGCGGCGGACAGCAAGCCGGTATACGACAAGGTGGATTCGCCGAACAAGGCCCGCGCCATGCGCACGCCCAGCCCGGTGGCGCGTACCGCCTCGGCCAGCACCAACCCGCCAAGTACCAGCCACAAGGTGCCGGACTCGAAACCGGAGAACACCACATTCGCCGGCGCAATCGCGAACAGCATACACAAACACAAAAACAGCAGCCCGGTGAGATGCTCTGGTATCACCGCCGTGGCCCACAAGCCGATGGTAAGCAGCAACACCGCCGCGGCACGCATCATGTGCGGCGGCTCGCCCGCCGGCGGCGGGACGAAAAAGAGGATCACCGCCGCGACAACGAGCGCGGCGGTTAGCAGGTGGGGGAGTTTCATGCGTGGGAAAGGCGTGAATAAGTGAACGAGTGTAGCCCCTGTCCCTCACTTCGCTTTCGGGAAACGTAGCGCGGAGTTACCCGTTCACTCGTTCACCGCCGTTAGTGAATCTCAGGATCCGCCGTCGGCTCGGTCTGATGCAGGAAATCAAAATCGCAGCCTTGGTCTGCCTGCGTGACATGCTGGGAAAACAGCGCGCCGTAGCCGCGGCCGAATTTTTTCGGCGCTTGTTTCCACTCCGCGCGGCGACGCGCGAGTTCAGCATCGCTCACTTTTAATTCTAGTTTGCGCGCTTCGACATCCAGTTCAATCAGGTCGCCTTCGCGCACCAGCGCCAGCGGGCCGCCGACGAACGACTCCGGCGACACGTGCAGCACGCAGGTGCCGTACGAGGTACCGCTCATGCGCGCATCCGATATACGCACCATGTCGCGCACGCCTTTTTTCAGCAGCTTTTTCGGGATCGGCAACTGCCCCCACTCCGGCATGCCGGGGCCGCCGAGCGGGCCGCCGTTTTGCAGCACCAGCACGGAGTTCTCATCGACATTGAGATTCTCGTCGTCGATCCTCGCGTTCATCTCGTTGTAATCCTTGAACACTACTGCGGGCCCCGTGTGTTTGTGCAAATGCGGCTCGGCGGCGGTCGGTTTAATCACCGCGCCGTTGGGCGCGAGATTGCCCCGCAGCACCGCTAACCCACCAGTGGCCGACACCGGGTTGGAGCGCGGGCGTATCACGTCGTCGTTGTATATCTTGCAGCCTTCGAGATTTTCACCCAGAGTTTTGCCATTCACCGTCTGGCAATCACGATTGAGCAGGTCGCCCAGTT
The DNA here is from genome assembly GCA_963924885.1 of uncultured Burkholderiales bacterium. Lineage (GTDB taxonomy): Bacteria > Pseudomonadota > Gammaproteobacteria > Burkholderiales > SG8-41 > UBA5216. The sequence goes on from CAWUUY010000390.1 coordinate 6,636, forward strand.
CATTCAACATCGCGCGCAAACCGCCGGCGTAATAAAAATCCTCCATCAAATACTTGTCGCCCGCCGGACGGATATTCGCCAGCACTGGCACGCTACGGGCCAGCTCGTCAAATCGCTCTAGCTTCAAATCCACACCCGCGCGCCCCGCCATCGCCAACAGGTGGATCAGCGCATTGGTCGAGCCCGACAGCGCGTGCGTGGCAATGATCGCGTTATCAAATGATTTTGCATTCAAAAAATCCGACGGCTTCCAGTCCTCCCAAACCATATCGACAATGCGCTTGCCGCTGGCGGTGGCCATACGCGGATGATTGGCATCCGCCGCCGGGATCGATGCCGCGCCGGGCAAGGTCAGTCCCAGCGTTTCGGCGATCGAAGTCATGGTGGAGGCCGTGCCCATCACCATGCAGTGACCGTACGAGCGCGCGATGCCTTCCTCGACTTCATCCCACGCTTTTTGATCGATGTTGCCGGCGCGCAGCTCGGCCCAATATTTCCACGAGTCGGTGCCGGAGCCCAGATGCTTGCCATGCCAATTGCCGCGCAGCATCGGCCCCGCCGGCATATAGATGCTCGGCAGATTCATCGACAGCGCGCCCATGATGAGCGCGGGCGTGGTTTTGTCGCAGCCACCCATCAGCACGCAGCCATCCACTGGATACGAGCGCAGCAACTCCTCGCACTCCATCGCCAGCATATTGCGGTACATCATGGTTGACGGTTTTTGAAACGGCTCGGCCAGCGTGATCGCCGGCATTTCCAACGGGAAACCGCCAGCCTGCCACACGCCGCGCTTCACCTCCTCCGCGCGCGTGCGAAAGTGCGCGTGACATGGGTTGATGTCGCTCCAGGTATTGATGATACCGATCACCGGCTTGCCGGCGAAATCCTCGCGCGAGTAACCCATCTGCAAGGTGCGCGAGCGATGGCCGAATGAGCGCATATCCTTGGCGCCGAACCATTTGTGGGAACGCAGTTGTTCCGCGCTTTTTTTACGCTGTGTCATGATGTATCCTTATCGTTTAGTGGCGCGGCGCCGCAGACGGCTTTCGCGGGTGACGAACGGCGGTTGCGAATCGCATTATGCAGCAGCAGCCGCGCACACGGCAATTGAACGCCGCGACGTACGCTCTTAGAATCGAACTTGTAACATTCCAGGGAGTAGCCATGCGGTCGAACCGACTCCACAGTACGATGCTCACATTGCTGTTTGTTTTCGCATGCGCGCAAAGCCACGCCGCCGACGCGCTCTATCCCGCTAAAAGCGTGAATATCGTCGTGCCCTTCGCGGCGGGCGGTTCAGCGGACATCCTAACGCGCGGCGTGGCGCGCGGGCTGAACGAGATGTGGGGCCAGAGCATCGTGGTGGAAAACCGCCCCGGCGCTGCCAGCATGATCGGCGCGGAAATCATCGCCAACGCGCCGCCCGATGGCTATCGCTGGCTGCATGCCACGTCGTCGTATCCGGGCGCGGTGGCCACGCGCCGCAAGCTGCCGTTTGATCCTGTCGCCGCATTCACGCCCGTAGCGATGATTGCACGCGCGCCGTTTGTGCTGGCGGTGCATCCCTCCGTACCCGCCAAAACGGTGAAGGAATTCATTACCGTGGCCAAACAGCGCACGCTCACGTATTCGTCGTCCGGCGCGGGCGGCAGCAATCACTTCGCCACCGAATTGTTCGCGCAAATGACCGGCACGAAGATGATTCATGTGCCGTACAAAGGCATCGCGCCAGCGGTGGTGGGGCTGGTCAGTGGTGAAGTCGATTTTGTGATGGCGAGTTCGCCGGGCGTGATGGCGCAGGTAAAAGCAGGTCGTGCGCGCGCCATCGCGGTGAGCAGCGCCACGCCGTCATCACTGATCCCCGGCGTGCCTGCGATCGCGCAATCGGGCCTCCCCGGCTACGCCTATGAAAACTGGTGGGGACTACTGGTTCCCGCGAAGACACCCGCCGCAGTCGTCGCCACCATCAACGCGGCGGTGAACAAAACGCTGGGCAGCACTGAGATGAAACAACTGCTCGACCGCGAAGGCGCGGGCGCCGATCCGCAAAGCGTGGCGCAACTCGCGGACCTGTTACAGCGCGAGATTGCGCTCTACCGCAAGATGGCGCAGTTAGCAGGAATGAAGCCGGAGTGACGCTTGATCGATAAGACGTTCGCTGAACACTTTGCGGTGGAATGGATCTCCGCATGGAATGCGCGCGATATCAATCGCATACTGTCGCACTACACGGATGATTTTGAGATGGCGTCCCCGGTGATTGTGCAATTGACTGGCGGGCAATCGGGCACGTTAAAAGGCAAGCCCACCGTCAGCGCCTATTGGACAAAGGCGCTACAACGGAATCCCCAACTGCATTTTGCGTTGACCCACATGCTGCGGGGCTTCGATAGCATCACGCTGGTCTACCAAGGCCCTCGCGGCACGTCTGCGGAAGTGTTTTACTTCAATGCCGAGGGCAAGGTCGCGCGGGCGTATGCACATTACGCGCACTACACAATCAATACACAAAATGTTTTTTTAAAAACAAATACTTATAAAACCATACGCTGAGGTTGTAGCGTGCGCTATGCGCACGACTCGTTCACTAATCGTGCGCACAGCGCACGCTACTTTCGCGGCTCATCGCAAGCATCGGCCCTCCAGTCCGCTGCTGCAACGCGCTTTGCTTACGCTGCCGTACTACGTAGTGGCCGCCCACACCAGTACCAGACGACCACGCACACCCTTGGCCTCGATACGGCGATGCGCCTCGGCGGCCTGCTCTGGCGGAAACGTCGCGGCAACGCGCACCGTGATGCGCCCCGTCTCGACCTGCTGACGCAAGCGCTCCAGCAAATCCGCTCGATGGTTGTAGTCGCGTACCGATGTCTTATGAAACGTGATGCCGCGCTCGTTGCCAGCCCAACCGCGCACCGAAGCAAAGCTGCCGCCATCGCGCACCGCGCCAACAGCAGCGCCGCTTTGAAACGACCCATCGGCCAAACCATCCACGCCGCCGGGCGCGACCTTGCGGATTTGCGCGGCAATGTCATCCCCGCGCGGCACCACCACATCAGCGCCCAGCGCACGCACGAGTTCCGTATCGGCACTCGACGCATCGGCGATAACGCGCAGCCCGTCCGCCT
>CAWUUY010000391.1:0-6775 GCA_963924885.1 uncultured Burkholderiales bacterium
CAGCAACGGGATCAGTTTTTCAATCAGCGTTGTTTTGCCGCTGCCGGAGTAGCCGGCGAAGCCGAAGATTTTCATGGCAAATATTATAACTAAGTATTTGTTTTAATTGCATATTTTATTTTATCAATCCGCCATGCCGATCCAGCGACACCGCCTTGATCAGCGCGTAAACGGGCATGCCCGGCGCCAGCGCCAGTTGCCCCGCGGCGCGGCGCGTCACGCGGGCGCGCAGCACGGCGGCGCCCGCGCTGAGCGTCACGGTGACGTTGCTGCCTTGCTGTGCATCGATGGCGGTTATCGTGCCGCGCAGAATATTCTGGATACTGATTTTTTGCGGCGGCGCAAGCGCCAGCGATACCTCACGCGCGCGGATACGCACCCGTACGCGCTCGCCCATTTGCGCGCCGAAATTGCCCACGGTCAATGTGCCTCCATCAAAGGCTAGCATGGCAAGGCCGTCTTCCGCATCAATGCCGGCGACGTGCGCTTCAATCACCGCCCCGCCCTCGAACAATCCGCCAGAGGGCATCAAGTCCGGACGTCCCATCAACTGCGCCACATCGCCTGACGCCGCCACGCGCCCCGCCGCGAGCAACACCACGTGATCGGCGAGTTGCAGCACCTCTTCCACCGCGTGACTCACGTACACCATGGGGATGCGAGTATCGTCGCGCAGCACGCGCAGGTAACGCAGGATTTCCTCCTTGCGCGGCGCATCGAGAGAGGCCAGCGGCTCATCCAGCAGCAGCAAGCGCGGCTTGGCCAGTAATGCCCGCCCGATGGCCACGCGCTGTTTTTCACCGCCGGAGAGCTGCGCGGGCCTGCGCTGCAACAGCTCGCCGATGCCCAACAGTTCGACCACATGCGCAAGGTCAGTCTCCGAATACAGCGTCCGGTCAAACCAGTGTGAGTACGTGAGGTTCTGCCGCACGGTGAGATGCGGAAACAGCCGTCCTTCCTGAAACACATAACCAAAGCGCCGCAGCCCGGCGCGCACGTTGATGCCGCGCGCCGAATCGAACAGCGTTTCGCCATCGAACACGATGCGCCCCTCGCGCGGCTGCGCCAATCCGGCAATGGCGTTAATCAGCGTGGTTTTGCCGGCGCCGGAGCGTCCGAACAAAGCGGTGACGCCCGCGCCGCATTCAAAGGCGGCATCGAGCGTGAAGCCGCCCTGCGCGTGACTAATCGCGACCGACAGCGTCATAACCCAGAACCCTGCGGCTTGCGCGCCGCACCAGCACTTCGGATACCAGCAGCGCGCCCAGCGACAGCAGCACCGACAACACGCACAGGCGCAGCGCCGCGTCGTCCCCGCCCGGCACCTGCGTCAGCGCATAAATCGCCAGCGGCAGGGTTTGCGTTTCGCCCGGGATGCTCGACACAAACGTGATCGTCGCGCCAAATTCGCCGAGACTGCGCGCAAACGACAGCAGCACGCCGGTGATGATGCCGGGCAGCGCCAGCGGCAGCGTCACCGTGAGAAATACGCCGATGCGACCCGCACCCAGCGTGCGCGCTGCCGCGTCGAGCTTGGGATCGATTGCCTCTATCGACAAACGCATCGCGCGCACCATTAGCGGCAGGCCCATCACCGCGCACGCCACCGCCGCCCCCGTCCAGCGAAACGCGATCACGATGCCGAACCATTCTTCAAGCAGCCCGCCCAGCGGCCCGCGCCGGCCCAACAGCAGCAGCAGCGCATAACCCACCACCACCGGCGGCAGCACCAGCGGCAAATGCACAATGGCATCAAGCAGACTCTTACCAGGAAACTCATGCCGCGCGAGCACATGCGCGAGCAACAGCGCGAACGGCAGGCTGATCGCCACGCTCCACAGCGCGACTTTCAGGCTCAATAGAATGATGTCGATTTCTTCGCGTGACAACACGACTAGGCGTCCACCTTGAAACCAAACTTGCGCCACACGTTGCGCGCGTCGGCGGATTGCAGAAACTGCAACAAGGCTGCGGCGCTTTTGGATGGGCTATCGGCAAGCAACGCCGCCGGATAGACAATTGGCGCATGCAGCGATGGCGAAAACTCGCCGATCACGCGCACTTTTTTCTCGGCCATGGCGTCGGTGTAATACACAATGCCCAACGGCGCTTCGCCGCGCGCCACCAGGGCAAGCGCGGCACGCACGTTCTCTGCACGCGCGGTTTTCGCCGCAACGTCCTGCCATACGCCCAGCGCCTCCAACGCCGACTTGGCGTATTTGCCGGCGGGCACACTCACGGGGTCCGCCATCGCCAGCCGCCCATCACCCAGTGCGGTCGAGAGCGGAAACTTCGGCGCGATGATCAACGCCGTCTTGCTCGCGGCAGGCGCGATCAACACCAGCCGGTTCGATGCGAGCGTGATGCGCGAGCCGGCCCGCAGGCGTTTTTGTTTATCCAGATAATCCATCCAGTCGAGATCGGCGGAAACAAACACATCCGCCGGCGCGCCCTTTTCAATCTGCCGCGCCAGCACCGAACTGGCAGCATACGCCACGACGACTTTGCTGCGCCCCTGCTTGTCAAAAGCCTGCGCCAGTTCATCGAGCACTTCCTTCAGGCTGGCGGCGGCGAAGACGGTCACGTCCGCGCGCGTTTGCGCCTGCAACGCGGGCGCGGCGCACAGACAAAAAACAGCGCTGAAGGTTAAAAATAATTTCAATAAAAACATAAGATTACGATATCAATGACTCACCGTTATATATTGTAGAACATAACGCGATTCGCGGCATGGCTCATTCGCTATTACCGCAATCTATAAACGGGATTTGCGCTTCACCACGGAATTGCGTAACTGCTTCGCGATCTGCGCGAGGTCGTCCGCGATGGCGGCGGACGCTTTGTCTTCCATCGCATGAAACTGCGCCACCAGCGCCCGGCCGTAATCGGTCACCGACGCGCCGCCACCGCGCTTGCCACCGATGGCGGTGACCACCACCGGCTCGCTGAAGCTGGTGTTGATCGACTGGACCAGTTGCCATGCGCGACGATACGACATATCCATCTCGCGCGCCGCCGCCGAAATCGAACCGGTGGCCTCGATGCGCGAAATCAGTTCCGCCTTACCTGGGCCCATCGCGGGATTGCCCGAACCCAGTATGCGTAATGTCAGTCCCGGATAACGCATCACAAATCCGGCATCAGTCGATGCTGATATTGGCGTCCTTGATGACCTTGGCGTAGCGCACGGTTTCGGCGCGCGCAAAGGCGGCAAATTGCTCCGGCGTGCTGGTCATAGGCTCGATGCCGCCGGCGGCAAAGCGATCACGGATATCCGGCGCGGTCACGGCCTTGGCCAGTTCCTGATTCAGCCGATTCACAATCGCCGCCGGCGTGCCGCCCGGTGCGAGCAAGCCAAACCATACCGACACCTCAAAATCCTTCACGCCGGATTCGCTGGTGGTCGGCAGTTGCGGCAAGGCGGGCAGCCGCTTCGGCGACAACGCGGCAATCGCGCGCACCTTGTTGGATTGGATCATCGGCAGCACCGTCGGCACGGCGAGGATCATCATGTCCACCTGTCCACTCAACAAACCCACCAGCGCGACGCCCTGCCCTTTGTACGGCACATGCACCATTTTCAGACCGGAGATGCTGCTCAAAATCTCGCTCGACAAATGCGTGGTGCTGCCCGCACCGCTGGAGCCGTAATTCAATTTGCCGGGGCTGGTACGCGCCACCTGAATAAACTCCTTCAGCGTTTTCACCGGCACTGACAAATGCACCACCATGATGTTCGGGATGTTCGCCACCAACGCAATCGGCGCAAAATCCTTTTGCGGATCGAACGCGAGTTTTTTATACAGACTCGGACTGATCGCCATGGTTGGCGAGGTCAGCGTAATCGTGTAGCCATCCGGCGGCGCTTTCGCGCCGAGTTCCATACCGAGATTGCCGCCCGCACCGGGGCGGTTATCAGCCACCACCTGCTGGCCCAGTTGCTCGGTGAGTTTTTGCGACAGAGTGCGCCCGATGATATCGGACGGCCCGCCCGGAGCAAAAGGCAGGATCATGCGCACGGTTTTGGCTGGATAGGCTTGCTGTGCGGATGCTGAAAATGGCAAGACCATGAGCAATGCGCTACCGCTTAATAAAATGGCTCTTTTCATAACGCGACTCCCTTATTTGGCATTGGGAAAGAATAACTGATCGTCGCCGATCTTGTAAGCGGCGATGGTTTGTTGCCCCTCGGCTGAGACGATCCAGTCGATGAATGCCTGACCGAAGTCTTTTTTCACATGCGCGTGGCGCGCTGGGTTCACCAGCATCACGCCGTATTGATTGAATAGCCGCCGGTCGCCCTCAACAGCTAGCACCAGATCGCCGCGATTTTTAAACGCGAGCCAGGTGCCGCGGTCAGTGAACACATAGGCGTTTATCGCGGAGGCGGTGTTCAGCGTCGGCCCCATGCCGGCGCCGGCTTCGAGGTACCACGCGCCCTTGCCCACCTGCGGATCGATGCTCGCCAGCTTCCACAAGCGCAACTCGGCCGCGTGGGTGCCGCTTTTGTCGCCGCGCGAGGCGAATGTCGCTTTGGCGGCGGCGATTTTTTGAAAGGCGGTGACGATGTCTCTGCCTCCCGCGATTTTGGCGGCGTCGCTCTTCGGTCCGATCAAAATAAAATCGTTGAACATGACCTCAATGCGTCGCACGCCAAAACCATCCGCGACAAATTTTTCTTCGGCATCCTTACCATGCACAAACGCCACGTCGGCATCGCCGCGCCTCGCCAGATTCAGTGCCTGCCCAGTACCGAGCGCCACCACACGCACCTGGATGCCGGATTTTTTCTCGAACACTGGAAGTAAATGTTTGAACAGGCCGGATTGTTCGGTGGAGGTGGTCGAGGCTACGGTGATGAATTTGTCTTGTGACAGTGCTGATGCACTCATGCACAAGAGTAACGATAAGTATATGTTTTTAAACATATTTTATGGTAACTCGCCACGCAAAAAAGAAACTGCGTCCTGCGACTGCGGCTGTTTAAAAAACACATCCACCGACGCGCGCTCCGCCAGCCGCCCCTCACTCAAAAAAAACACCTCATCACCCAGCCGCCGCGCTTGCCCCAAGCTGTGCGTGGACATGATGATTTTGGTGCCGCTGGCGTGGATAGCGCAGATGATCTGTTCGATATCGCGCGTGGAATTCGGATCGAGGTTGGCCGTGGGTTCATCCAGAAACAACACTTCCGGCCCCAGCGCCCACGCGCGCGCGAGCGCCAGGCGCTGTTGCTCGCCGCCGGACAAGGTGCGCGCGGGCCGCTCCGCCATTGTCGAAAGTCCCACGGCTTCCAGCACGTCCTCGGCGCGTAAACGGCATTCGGTGGGCGACATGCCCGCGAGTTTCAGCGCGTAGATCACGTTGGCAATCGCCGAGCGGCGCAGTAGCACCGGGCGCTGAAACACCATGGCTTGTCCGCGCGCGCGACGCCTCGCTAATGATGGACCGTCCACGCGCCACGCCACGCGACCCGTGGTCGGTGTAAGCAAACCATGACACAGACGCATCAACACGCTTTTGCCAGCGCCATTAGGGCCAAGGATGACGGTGCGTGTGCCGGCGGCAATCTCGCAGTTGATGGAACGAATGATCTCGCGTCCGCCCGCGGAAAAACCCAGCTTCTCCAGTGTCAGCGGCAGCATGGTGTCAGCCCTCAGCCTTGGTAGCGCTGCGCGGCGAGTTTCACGCCGTGCGCCAGCAGATTGGCGCCGATAATCAGCAGCACCAGCAACACACCCAGGCCCAGCGCCAACGGCAGATCGCCCTTGCTCGTTTCAAGCGCAATCGCGGTGGTCATCACACGCGTCACGCCATCGATATTGCCGCCGACAATCATCACCGCGCCCACTTCCGCCGCCGCGCGGCCAAAGCCCGCGAGCACCACGATGATCAGCGCAAAGCGCGTGTCCCACAACAAGGTTTGCGCACAGGCCATGGTGTCGGCGCCGAGCGAATGCAGTTGCTCCTCATACTCGCGCCACGCGTCTTCGATCACCTGCCGCGACAGCGCCGCGATGATCGGCGTGATCAGCACCGCCTGCGCGATCACCATCGCGGTGGGCGTGAACAACAAACCGAATTCGCCCAGCGGCCCCGCGCGCGACAGCAGCAAATAAATCAGCAGCCCCACCACCACCGGCGGCAAACCCATCAACGCATTAAGCAACGCAATCAGCGTCTGCCGTCCGGGAAAACGCGTAATCGCCAGCAGCGCGCCCAACGGCAACGCAATCACCGTCGCGATCACCACGGCTGACACACTCACGCGCACGCTTAGCCAGACGATCTGCGCGAGTTGCGCGTCCGCGCTGGAGATAAGACGTAACGCCTCGACGAGCGCGGCGGAGATATCATTCACGTTTAAATAAACACCATAAAATCAACAGGCTATGGAAACCTATTGCTCATCTATGCACCGTGCGATGTACACCGCAGCACACGTAACCCCGGTGATTTCAGGGATTTTTGGGATTTTTGGGTTGCGTTTAGTAACAGGAACTTAGGCGGAAACCCATAACACGTTACTACTTGCGAAATTATTTCCCCCATCCTGGTGCTCCCCAAAACGGGGGGGGCGCGGAAATCCGCATGTGCGGGACTATAGTGGACCCCAGATTTAGGACAACAGTTTAAGCTGTATGCTGTCATGGGAAAAGAGAAAAAATGAGCGAAACGAAGAAGCGCAAGATTCACACGCAGGAGTTGAAGGCGAAGGTTGGACTGGAGGCCTTGCGAGGGGTGAAGACGACCACCCAGATCGGGCAGGATTACG
>CAWUUY010000392.1:0-7403 GCA_963924885.1 uncultured Burkholderiales bacterium
CCAGCGAATCAGCCAGCGCGGGGACCAGCAATACATTGGCGGAACCGGTCAGGATAAAACGCCCTGGCGTGCGCTGCCGGTCGACGGCGGACTTGAGCGCGGTGAAAAGCGCGGGCACGCGCTGCACCTCGTCGAGGATAACGCGCGCCGGCAAATCCGCCACGAAACCTGCCGGATCGCGGGCAACAGCGGCGCGCGCCGCGTCATCATCAAACGAAAAGTAGTGATAGCCGCGGGCCTTGCCCACGGCGAGCGCCAGCGTGGTTTTGCCGCTCTGGCGGGGGCCATGTATCAGGACGACCGGCGTGTCGGCCAGCGCCTCGCGCAGGCGCGGCGCCAGGTAACGGGGTATGGCTCGAGGCATGGCTGAAGGGGTGCGCGACATGGCTCATCATACCCCCGGCAAGCGGCTGATCGCAAGGCAACCTTGCGGCTAATCGCTAGTGCAGGGTTCGGCTAATCGCTAACTCACAGATCGGCCAATGGCGAAGGTTGCGTGCTTTGGTTCGTTGACACCGTGCAAAGCCCCGCCGCCATCACCGAATATCCAACCCCTTCAAATTCAAAAACCGCGACAACTGATCCGCCACCTGCACATTGTTCAGGTCGGAGAACATGAAGTGCGAGTTGCCGAACAGGCCCACGTCGGGCAGGTGCAGCACGCTGGCGTTGCCGCCGGCTTTTTGGTTGACCGCATCGACGAACATTTTTGAGGTGACCACCTGCGCGCGCCGCCCGTCGGCGACCAGATCGGGTATCGGCTGTTTCGGGATGTTGTCGCCGTACACCACTTGCAGCGGAATGCGCGCGAGGTTGCTGAACTCGGCGGGCGAGACGGGCGTGCCCGCGGGTTGCGCGCCCTTGAACAACGGGATCAACGGCGGCACCGCGCCTTTTTCAAACACAAAGCCGGGTTCATACGACACGATACCCATCACGCGCGGCGAGCGCGCGCCGGCAAGCCAGCCGAACAGGCCGGATTGCGAATGCGTCACCAGTATCGCCGGGCCGATTTTTTCCAGCAGTTTGATCAAGGCATCGGTGATGATTTCGCGGTCGTCCGAGACCGTGGGCACCAAGTGTTGCATGAACGAATCGACCGCGTTCATCGGGAACTGCTGCACCGGGAATACCTCGGGATACTTGGGGCCCAGCCGCCAGCGCGACCACGCATACTGCACGCCCGCCTGCCCGGTGCGGTTTTCCACCACGGGTTTTCCAGCCAGCGTGCCGAACGGCCCGTTAAAGCTGGGGTAGCCCGCGCGCCCGCGTCTTGGGAAATCGACGATGTAGACGGGGAATCCGCGCCGCAGCATCAGTGTTTGAAACCCTTCGCGCCCGTCGGGCGTGGTTTCCTACACGCGGCCCGTGCCGCTGCCGCCATGCACCAGGATCAGCGGGTATTTGCGCCGGTTCGCCGGGATTTGATACTGCACATACATCTGATCCATCCAGAAGTTTTGTCCAGGATCGGTGCTGGTGGTGCCTTGCGTTGGGTCATACGTGCCCGGCGCAGTGAGCAGGCGGCCGCCGACAAAAAAGCTGCCTTGCTCGGAGATGTTGATGGTTTGGTCGCTCTGCGCGGGCGAAGTGAGATTGATATTCAATGGGTTGGGCATGTTGGCGCATCCGTTCAAAATCAAACTCGATACGATGGCGAAGGTGGCGAGGGTGGTGCGGGTGAGGCGGTGTTGTGGATTCATTATGTCTCCCGTTAAATCAGTTGTGGATGCATCGTAACCCAACCCGTCGCCTGCTCGTAGGCATGCGCCACGCGGTAAATTAGCGCTTCGCTGAACGGCTTGCCGACGATCTGCATCGCCAGCGGCAGGCCGCTTTGGCAAAAGCCGGTGGGCACTGACAGCGCCGGGCTGCCGGTGACGTTAAACGGCGCGCGTGACTGGCGGGCATAGGTGTATTCGACCGCCAGTGGATCGTCGATGCGGCAAGCCGGGTCCATCGAGCTGGTGGTGATGATCACATCCACGTCCGCGTAGAGCGCATGAAAACCCTCAGTGAGTTTGCGGCGCAGGCGCGTGGCGTTGACGTAATCGGCGGCACGCACAAACGCGCCTGCCATTAAACGCTCACGGGCTAGCGCGCCGTAATCCTGCGGCCGTTCGCGCATCCATTGCTCATGCACGGCGAAAGCCTCGCTGGTGAGGATGGTGCGGTTGCACGCCAGATAATCACCGAGCGGCACGGTGGAAACTTCGCGCACGCTCGCGCCCAAGTCCGCCAATTTTTTGGCGGCGGCTTCGATGCTAGCGGCCATTTCGGCGTCGGCCTGGATGTCGCTCGTGTAAAAGTGCCGCAGCACGCCGACGCGTATACCCTTGATGTCGCGCCCCAGTTGCGAAGTGTAGCCGCCGCTGGCGATGTTGGCGCTGCCGGGGTCGAGCGCGTCGTGGCCGGCAATCAAATCCAGCATCAGCGCGTTGTCGCGCACCGTGCGCGTGAGCGCGCCCACATGATCGAGCGAGTAAGACAGCGGCGCCACGCCGCGCCGGCTGACTAGCCCGTAGGTCGGCTTCATGCCGACCACGCCGCACATGGAGGCGGGGTTGCGCACCGAGCCGCCGGTGTCGGTGCCGATCGCGGCAGGCAACAGCCCGGCAGCGGTGGCCGCGCCCGAGCCGCTGGATGAGCCACCGCAGAAGTGATCGCGGTTCCAGGGGTTGCGCGCGGGCGGCCACGGCAAATCAAACGATGGCCCGCCGATGGCGAATTCGTGCGTGGACAATTTGCCCATGAACACGCCGCCCGCCGCGCGCAGCTTTTGTGTCACCGGCGCATCCGTTTTCGCCACGTTGTTTTGCAAAATTTTGGAGTGCGCGGTGGTGGGCAGCCCGACGTAATCAACAATATCCTTCAGCCCGTACGGCACGCCATGAAACGGCCCGCGCCATTCGCCGCGCTGGATTTCGGCTTCCGCGCGGCGCGCGTCGTCTAGCGCGATGTCCGGTGTGGCGCGCAGGTACGCGTTGTAATGCGGGTCATGGCGTTCGGCGCGCGCGATCAGCGCCTTGGCGTATTCCACCGGCGAGAGTTTTTTCGTTCGCAACAATTCCGCCGCGTCGGCGACGGTGAGCCAGGCGAGATCAGTCATGGTTATGCTCCCCCGTGAGCCGGAACACATGCGACGGCTCGTCGGCGTAGGTGATGCCCTGCGTTTGCATTAGTGTGCGCAGTGCGTCGCGTCGTGCCCGTGCCGCGTTGGTGGCGCGCAGCAGTTGCTGCACATGTTCATCGGTGAGACGCGTCAGGCCGATATCGGCGGCCATCTGGCGCACCGCCGCCAATGTCAGAGTGTCGTTTGCCATGGATTCTCCTCGTTACAAAAAAGTGAATAAAAACAAATACTAAAGAAAATAATAAGGCGGCGAATGCAGTACGGTGACAAGACCAGTTAAACTAATACCATCGATCCAACCGGAGTGTAACGTGAAGTTGAACTTGCCCATCAAAACCACCCTCACTGCGGCGCTGTTGCTTGCTACAACACCGCTGCTGGCCCAGCCGTATCCCAACAAACCGATCGAGGTCGTCGTGCATACCTCCGCCGGCAGCGGCGGGGACGTGGTGTCGCGCGCGGTGGCGGAAATCATGCGCGCCAACAAATTTTTGCCGCAGACGCTGACGGTGAACAACCGCGTCGGCGGCTCCGGTGTGGTGGGCTTCGGCTATTTCAAGACCAAGCGCGGTGATCCGTACGTGATGATGTCGGTGACCGGCACCATACTTGCCCTGGCGTATCGTTCCGACACCAACATCGGTCTGGAGAACTACACGCCGCTGGCGCTGTTCGCGATTGATCCGCAAACCATCATGGTGCCGTTCGATTCGCCGTTTAAAACATTCAAGGAACTGATGGACGCCGCACGCGCCAAGCCGGAATCGTTGGTCGCCGCCACCACGTCGATGCAGGGCACGGGCCGCTTGGTGGTGCATCTGATGGAAAAACATCTGCCGGGCGCGAAATTCAAATTTGTTACTTTCAAGGGCGGCAGCGAAGCCGTCACCTCGGTGGCCGGCGGCCACACCAGTTTTACCACCGAGAATCTCAGCGAGGGGCAAGGTTTTGTCGAAGGCAAAAAAGTGCGCGTGCTGGCGATCACCGCCGACAAGCGCTTGCCGCAGGCGCCCGACGTGCCGACCTTGCAGGAACTCGGCTATCCGATTTCAGCGGGCACCATCCGCGGCTTTACCTTCACCGCCGGTGTGCCCAAAGAAGCCGTGACCATCATGGAAGCCGCGCTGAAAAAAGCGCACGACTCAACCGAGTGGAAAGAGATCGCCAAGCGCAACATCTATCAGGATACGTTCATGGGCAGCGCCGAGTTCACCAAGTTTCTCGCCGCCCGCATGATCGAATACAAAGAGTTTTACGACGCCATCGGGCTGGGCAAGAAGCAGTAACCCATGCAGGCATTTCGGTTGATTCAGGTCGCCGACATACATCTCGGCGCGGGGCATGAGCATCATCTCGACAAATGGCTGAAAGTCGCGCACTGGATCGAACGCGAGCGCCCCGATCAGGTGGTCGCCAACGGCGATCTAATCATGGGCGATCCCGACGCCGACGCGGATTACGTTTTCGCGCGCGAGCAGATTTCAAAATTATCGATACCCTGCCGCTACCTGCCGGGCAATCACGATATCGGCGACAACGTCGTCTCCGGCAAGATGCCCAAACGCGTGAATGACGAACGACGCACGCGTTTTCTCAGGCACTTCAGCTAGGAACGCTGGGAGTTCGAGGCCGTCGACTGGGGATTTGTCGGCATCAACGCACAATTGCTCGGCAGTGACGGTCAACCCGCCAAGGCCGAGCAGTGGGCGTGGCTTGAACAGACATTGAAAGTATTTGCCAGCGGGCAGGTTGCGCTGTTCCTGCACAAGCCGCTGTTTCTCGATCATCCCTCTGAGCCGGATTATGAAGACCTTAAGCTGCGGCAATCCTGCATCGACGCCGCGAGCCGCGCGCGCCTGCTAGTGTAGTGCTTCGTTCTGTTTGGAACTTAAGCGGCTGTTGGCGCGAATGACCTTTTCAAGGATGTCATGCGCCTTTGCGGTCCAGATGAAAGGCTTGGGATTTTTGTTGTGCACAGCGATGTATTCCTTGATCGCAGCGGTTAGTTCAGGGACGCTGCGGAACACCCCATTGCGCAAGCGTTTGGTCGTGATGTCGCGGAAGAATCGCTCGACCATGTTTAGCCAGGACGCCGAGGTCGGCGTGAAATGAACATGAATGCGCGGATGCTTGGCGAGCCACTCCTTAACGTTCGGATGCTCGTGGGTAGCGTAGTTGTCGCAGACCAGATGCAGTGTCTTGTCTTGCGGGTTCTCCCGATTGATCTGACGCAGGAACGAAAGCCACTCGATATGTCGATGACGCTGCTCGCAACGCGAGATGACGGTACCGTCAAGCGTATTCATTGCCGCGAACAAGGTCGTGGTTCCGTTGCGCTTGTAGTCATGCGTCATGGTGGCGGCCCGGCCGGGCTTCATCGGCAGGCCGGGCTGAGTACGATCAAGTGCCTGCACCTGGCTTTTCTCGTCACAGCGCAGCACCAGCGCGTGCTCGGGCGGGGACATGTACAGGCCGACAATATCTTCGGGTTTCTCGACGAACTTCGGATCACGCTACACTTTGAAGCGCTTGATCCGGTGCGGCTTCAGGCCATTCGCCTTCCAAATGCGCTGAACAGTGATGTCGCTCACACCGGCGACCGCCGCTAGCGTTCTGGTGGTCCACTGGGTTGCGGCCTCAGGCTTGGTCTGCGTAGTCAGGCGCACGATCTCGGCCGCGTCAATCTTGCGCTTGCGTCCGCCGCGCGGCAAATCCTGCTCGATAGCCTTAAATCCACCGCTGGCGTACCGAGCCCGCCAACGTCCCGCTTGAACCCGTCCGACGCCGAGCATCTCGCCAATCTCATGGTTATCGAACCCGTCGGCCGCGAGCAGCACGATGCCGGCGCGGCGCGCCAGGCGCACTTCCGTAGTGTTCGAATGCGCGAGCTTCATCAGCTTCTTCCGCTGCGTGCTCTCCAGACCAATTGCTCTTGCCTTTCGCATCGCCGCCTCCAAAATGCCCCGTATGCATGTTGGGCTCGGCAGGTGACAAACAGTCCCATCAATTACGAAGCACTACACTAGGGCATGCCCGCAAGTGGCTGGCTAAGTATTGCGACACGCCGGACGCCCAGTTCGTGCTGAATCCGCTGCTGGCATGGCCAAAGGAACGCATGGGTAAGGCAACCCGCGCCAAACTGCTTGACTGGGCACAAAAATGGCTCACGCTTCATATCGACAAAGATGACGCCGATTTCGTTCTCGGATATCTTTTGTCGAGCCTTGAAATTACTTCTGATGAACGCGATCTGTGGCCGCGTAGAGCACTTGTCCTGGCGCGAGAGCCCGAGCGGTTTGCGGATGAAACTCATTTGCTGAAGGCCTTGTTGTTAGTTGCAAACTGGTATCCGGATGATGTACCCGCAAACGATATTTTGCGGCTTGCCGGCAATTGGTTGGACCATCATCCAGATCACCGCGAGAGAAGTTTCGTGTTCTCGCGAATCTTGCCCCTTAACTGGCTCGCCGACGATGTGTGGATGAGGGTAGCAAGAGCAGCCATAAATTTGATGACTTCGAGGTCCCCGGCACATGACGACGACTTCTTGCTCAACAGCGTGCTGAATAGAATCGACATGCTACCCGCTGACGATAAGTCTAAATGGCTTGATCATACTTGTTCGTGGATAGAGACCTGCGGAAGACCATCGGACGTGATTGGGCTGCTCGTCAATGTCAACAAGAAGTTAGCCGCAGTCCGGGAAGCACTTCGAGCGAGGCTTGATGTAGCGCATCGCACGCGCTTCCCGGCAGATCCGGGATTCGACTGGGAGAGCCCATTAGGCTAGAAATGTTGCGAATGATTGAGCCTGCGCGAATACACAAGTTTCTGACCTGATCGGGGCTGCTCAAGGGCGAGGAAATCCTGTCTTTTGCTTACCTATGTGAATGCCGACTTCCTGACGCGGAGACTGAGTGCTTGATCTGAGGCTTGTGTTCGACCGCTACCATTCTCCCGGAATACGCCCCTACACCGTCCGTCCAGTCACAAAGCAACCGCTACCAAACAAGCCTAGCCAGCGAGCCAGTGCAGCCCGCCTGCAGATCGCGGCGGCAAACCTTCAGTTCCTCGCCATTCCCGCTTCCCGTGCAAGCCTGATGAATTCCTCCACCTGCTTCTTTAGAAAGCCGGCGAATTCCTCCGGCGTGGCGCTGCTTATCAGATCGATGCCGAGGTCTTCGTAACGTTTGCGCAATTCAGGTATGGCGGCGGCTTTGGCGACTTCGGCCCGCAGGCGTTCGAGCACGGCGCGCGGCGTGCCGGCGGG
>CAWUUY010000393.1:0-5302 GCA_963924885.1 uncultured Burkholderiales bacterium
CCATCATAAAACGTTTTCTACACCGTCCGCATCGCCACCATCAACAGCGTCGCCCCCTCCGGAAAACTGATCGGCCCATGCGGCACGCCGGACGCCATGTACATAAAATCCCACGGACGCAGCGTTGCATTGCCGACCACGGCGGAACCTTCGACCACCAGCGCCGCCTGCATGTGCGGACGCGAGCCTACCGGCACGGTGAAGCCCGCCGACAGGCGCATGGCGGTAAGCATCAGGCGCCCGGCACCATCGGCGACCAGCGGCTTCATGTGCAGCGCGCCGCCGGCTTTGGCGTCCCACGACGTTTGCGCCGACTGCATCAGGCGGTGGCGCTTGTCGGTGTGTTCATGACGACCCTGAAAACAACTAAAAAGCTGGCAACCGGTGCTGTCCGGATAAGCCGCATGCGGTTCGTTGCCCGCACCGAGGATCACGTCCAGCGCGTTCAACGTCAAGCCATCCGCTTGCGCCCGGCCTTTCAACACGACCACGGCATGCCCGCCGGCATTCTCATGCTCAACCGGTTGCAGCACGGCCAAGTTCTCCGGCTGATCGATGAGCCGCATGTGCAAGTCATTTTCGCTATCGTGCCAGTAGCTCTTGGCGCGATATTTTTTGCCGTCGAGGCGAGCGTGTTCCTCCCACGGCAGGCTGGAGGCGTGGACGATGTTGCAACCGGATTGCGTAATCATGGCTATCTCGGCAAAAATCAGGAACGACGCTGTATCGCGGCGATTATTTTCGCCAACCGTTCCCGCGATGTGTCATCGGGCCGTACGGAAGAAGCCGCATCGAGCAGCCAGCGTTCGATATCCGCCGGCGTGGTGGCCGCGGTTTGGCGGCCTTCCATAGCGTTTTTCAGCGCGAGCATTTTCAGGCGTTGCCGCGCAGCCTGGAATTCGTCCGGGCTTTCAACACTGCAAGCCGCCTCCAGATTGAGCAGGTGATCCGGCAAGCCTGCGGTTGCCTTCACATCCGCGTTCCCGCGAAAGCGATTTTCCAGCCTGGTTTTCCATGCCTCCTGCAAATGTTCAATGGCATTCCAGCGCGCCTCCATATCGTCGGCGGGCGCCCCCGTTGCTTCACGTTCGCCGCAAAGGGCTATGGCCTCCAGCAAGGCATCGTAGCGCGCGCGCGCGGCCACCGCCGCGAGTTCGCTGATGCGTTTGCTGGCCGCGTCGCGAGCGGCGCGGTAACGCGCATCCAGCTTCGCGGTTTGCGGTCTGGGCGCTTCCGGCGCCGCGCGCCACGCGGTTTCGGCCTCGGCCAGGGCGCGTTTGATATCCGCCGCCGATGCGCCGTGGGCGAGGGCGGCGACTTGTTCAATAATGTCCATGCGCGCCTTTTGCAGCGCGTTGGCTTCGGCATCCTTGGCGGCGCGCGCGGCATCGCGGCCGGTAAAGATCGCGTCGGTGGCGGTTTTGAATGCCTGCCACAGCGCGTTTTCGTCGCGGCGCGGCAGCGGTTGCGACTTCGCTACGGTCTGCCACTGCGTTTGCAGCTTGGGCACCTTGTCCACCACGTCCCGTGCCAGCACGTCCGACGCGGCGAGTTCCTTGGCGCTGGCGATGAGTTTTTCACGCTCGCCGCGCGCGTCGGCGTGGGCGTTTTTCAGCGGCGCTTCCAGTGCCTGCACCGCGGCGGCGTAGCGCGTGGTGATTGCCTGGTTGCCTTTGAGCATCTTGCGCGGCACCGTGTGCTCGACCGGGCCGAGTTTGCGCCACGCGAGTTTGGCGTCTTCCAGCGCATGCCCGAGCGCGCGCCAGTCGGGCGCGGCAGGGTCCGCGCCTTCAACCACGACGGGAAAATACTTCGCCACGGCTTCAACTAATCCGGCGACGATCTGCTCTCGCGCGGCGAGATTTTCCGCGCGGGCCTGCTTGAGTTTTTCCAGATGCGCAGCCACCGGCACGTACGCCGCCTCCAGCGCGCCATCAAAAGCCTGCCACATCGGCTGATTCGACGCCGCGCCGAGTTTGTCGAGTTCCTTCCAGCGTTCGCGCAGCTTGTCGATGGCCTCGGCGTGAGGCTTGAGTGAAATCTTGCCCGCCACTTGCGCCGCCAGCGCCTGCGCGTCCGTCACCAATTGCTCGCGTCCCTGACGCCCGCTCCAGCGCTGCCAGTCCTGCAAGCGCCGCTGCTCCGCGCGCAGGATTTCTATGCGCTGCGTCAGCGCTGCGTTCACCGCGCCGCGTTTCAATAGCTGATCGGTGGCATTCAGCAGCCGCGTGAGATCCGCGATATGCCCTTCGGCCTGCGCCGCTTCGGCGGCGGCGACATCGCGCTCGATGGCGGCGACGCGCTTCTTGTTTTGATCGGCGCGTTTGGCGCGTTCCTCCGCGCTGTGCGTGTCGTGCTCGCGCTGCCGCTCGGCGGTGCCGGTGTTGCGCCAATCTGCAAACCGCGCGGACAGCGCGCTATTCAGCTCGCCTTCCGACATTTCCGGGATGGCGCGCCATTGCTCGATCATTTGCCGCTCGCTGGCCTCGTCGCTCTCGCCGGGCGCGGGCAGGGTTTGCAGGAATTTAGCGCGTTCCGTCACGCTGGAGGCCAACGCCAGCAGGCGCTTGGCGGACTCGGCTTTCTCCTGACAACGGATGTCGCCCGCATCGGGCGTGGCATGCACCAATTCCAGCAACGCCACCGCCGGCGCTTCCGCCGCCGTGGGCAACGCGCTGCCTTGCGTCACGCCGGGCAGCGTCTCGCTCAAGGCTTTCATCGCGGGATCTGTCGCGCCCAGCCAGCGTGTAACCGTCTGCGCGTGCTCGCCGTGCTCACGCACGCGCGTGCCCAGTTGCGCGCTGAGTCCGGCGAATTCATCGCGCAGCGCCGGCTCCAGCATATCCACCGTGATGGCGGCCCACGCCTGATCGAGTTCCACCACGCGATTCACGGGTATCACTGTCTGCTCCAGCAAGGCCCGCGCGCCGGCGATCAAGGTCTGTGCTTCGCTCGCAGCGATACGCTTGCCGCTGGCGGTTTCCCAGCGCGACTTCGCGGCGCGATACAGCCGTTTGTCGTGCTCGCGAAAATCATACATCGCCTGCTTGAACGATTCCTCCAGCGTCAGCGCCTCGATGGTGGTCAGTTTCAGCGGCACCGTCGGCGCCTCATGCGCCAATTGCAGCAGCGCCGCGTCGTCAGCGGCGGCGTGAATCCGGTCTTGCCACGCCTGCGTTTCCTCCGTAGTCATTGCCGGTTGAGGCTTCGCCTCGATGGGGGAGGACGCGGCGGGTATATCTTTTTGGAGCAAGTTTTCGAGCACGTTGCAGACGCCATAAAAGTGACAGGCGCGCATTGTGACATTGATATCGGTTGCGGGCGACAGCCTCCCGGCGGGTGCCACGACCTCCAATGGGCTCGGGACAGGCTTTTCCGGTCTACTGAATATGGGTCATCAGCGCATTGCCTCACCCCACGCCAGCGCCTATAATTCGCAATCAAGTCCATAGCGCGTGCATGTTTATAAGTATATGTTTTTAAATAATATTTGTTAAACCACGTGCATCGTCACATCAAGGAGATTTCATGAAGTTGGATGTCAACAGGGCCGACCTGACCGTCGGTGTGATCGGCACGGGCGCGATGGGGCGCGGTATTGTTCAAGTCACCGCTGCCGGCGGGATGACGGTGCTGATGACGGACGCGCGCCCGGGTGCTGCGGCGGAAGCGAAAGATTTTGTCACGAAGATGCTCGACCGCGCCGCCGAAAAAGGCAGCATGACGAAAGAGGAAGCCGCTGCCGCGACCGCACGCATCAAGATTGTCGATTCTCACCGCGACATGAAGCCGTGCCATGTGGTGATCGAGGCGATTGTTGAAAATTTGGACGCCAAGCGCGCGCTGTTCGCCGAGTTGGAAGAAGTGGTGACGCCGGATTGCATTCTGGCGTCGAACACCTCGTCGATGTCGGTCACCACCATCGGCGCGAAGCTCAAAACGCCGCAGCGTTTTGCCGGTTTCCATTTTTTCAATCCGGTACCGCTGATGAAGTTGGTGGAAGTCATTTCCGGCTTGCTCACGGAAGAATGGGTGTGTGACGTGCTGATGGCGCTCGGCCGCCGTATGACGCGAGAGCCGGTGCGGCTGACGGATGCGCCGGGCTTTCTGGTGAATCAGGTGGGGCGCGGGTTTTCATTGGAGGCCTCGCATCTGGTGTACGAAGGCGTCTCCAACTTTGCCGATGTGGATCGCGTGATGCGCGATGTCGGTGGCTTTCGCATGGGGCCGTTCGAGTTGATGGAGCTGACCGGGCTGGACGTCACACAGCCGGCGTCGTCACTGATCTACAACCAGTTTTTCCAAGAGCCGCGTTACCGGCCCAGCCTGATCATGCAGTCGCGCTACGAGGCCGGCGTGCTCGGGCGAAAGAGCAAAAAAGGGTTTTACGAATACGACGCGGAGATGAAGGCGATCGTGCCGCCGGAAAAACCCCGCCCGCCGCGCGTCCTGAGTCGGTGTGGGTAAGCCCGGTTGAAGCTGCCGGCGCCGCCAAGTTGAAAGAATTGTTGAGCAAGCTGGGCACGACGGTCGAAACCGGCGCCGCGCCGTCGGCCAAGGCGCTGATTCTGGTAACGCCGATTGGTGAGGACGCCACCACGGCGGCCACTTCGCAAGGGCTGGACCCGAAGCGCACGGTGGCGGTGGACACGCTGTTCCCGATGGTGAAGCGCCGCACAATCATGACCACCCCGCTGACCGACCCTACGATGCGCGACGCGGCACATGGCCTGCTGGCGTCCGACGGCGTGCCGGTGACGGTATGCCGCGACAGCCCCGGTTTTATTGCGCAGCGCATCATCGCGATGATCGTCAATATCGGCTGCTCCATCGCGCAAAGCCGCACTGCATCGCCGGCGGATATCGATAAGGCGGTGACGCTGGGCCTGAATTACCCCAACGGCCCGTTCAAGTTCGCCGATGTGCTGGGCGTGCAAAACATCCACCGCATCCTCGATACCATGAACAAGATTTACGCCGATCCGCGCTATCGCCCGAATATCTGGCTCACGCGCCGCGCTAAACTCGGTGTTTCCGCTTTGACCCAAGAAACGTAAAGTAATAAATTAACAATATTTAATAGCTATTTATTTAAAAGGATATTTAAAATGTTAGACGCTTATATCTACGAAGGTAAACGCACCCCGTTCGGTCGTCACGCCGGGGTCTTGGCCAAGGTTCGCCCGGACGATTTGCTGGGCAGGGTGATCAAGGCGGTGGTCGCCAAATCGGTGTTCAAGCCGCAACAGATCGAGGACGTGATCGTCGGTTGCGCCAATCAGGGCGGCGAAGACAGCCGCTG
>CAWUUY010000394.1:0-6903 GCA_963924885.1 uncultured Burkholderiales bacterium
ACCATTGCGCCAGTCCTTGCACCTAACTCCTTACTCTTAACACCTCACTCCCAATGACGCTAACTTTTATCGGAGGTGGCAACATGGCCACCGCCATCATCGGCGGACTGCTGCAACGCGGCTGGCGCGCCGAGCAACTGCGCGTGGTCGAGATCGTTGCCGCCGCGCGCGACAAACTCGAGCAGACGTACGGCGTGAAAGTCTTCGCCGATATCAACGCCGAGGCACTGCAAGCCGATGGCGTGGTGCTGGCGATCAAGCCGCAGCAAATGCGCGAGGTTGCCGCGCTGCTCGCGCCGCACATCGGTGCCGCGCTGGTGATTTCGATTGCTGCGGGCATCCGCGGCGGCGATCTGTCGCGCTGGCTGGGCAATCATCAACGTATCGTGCGCGTAATGCCGAACACACCGGCGTTGGTGCTGGCGGGCATCTCCGGTCTTTACGCCATGCCCGGCGTGAGCGCCGACGACCGCAAGCGCGCCGAAGACATTCTTGGCGCGGTGGGCGAAACCCTATGGGTCGCGCGCGAAGAAGACATCGATACCGTGACGGCGGTGTCCGGCAGCGGCCCTGCGTACGTGTTCTATTTCATCGAAGCGCTGACCGAGGCCGCGCGCGAATTGGGCATGAGCGCCGCCGCCGCGCGGCAACTCGCGATCGGCACCTTCAGCGGCGCGTCCAAGCTGGCCGCGCAAAGCAGCGAGGATGCGGCCATTTTGCGCCAGCGCGTCACCTCCAAAGGCGGCACCACCGAGCGCGCGCTCGATGCCATGGAAACCGACCAGGTCAAGGCCGCCATCGTGCGTGCCGTTAAAGCAGCAGCGCAGCGCTCGCGTGAACTGGGCGATGAACTGGGCCGCGGGTAAGGTATTGCTCTTGTGTCACAACGGCAATTACAATATAAGTATTTGTTTTTAAAAGATATTTAATTAAAACATGCTCACTGAAGCACTGCTGTTTCTGATCCAGTCTATCGGCGGATTTTTCGCTGGCATCCTGTTGTTGCGCTTCTGGATGCAATGGTGCCGCGCGCCGGCCCGCAATCCGCTGGCGGAGTTCGTGCAGACATTGACCAACTTTGCCGTGCTGCCGGCGCGCCGCGTGATTCCCGGTTTATGGGGCATGGATCTCGCGTCGCTGCTGCTGGCGTGGCTGGTGGTTGTCATCGAGGTGGTGCTGATGCTGGCCGTCAAGGGCGTCACGTTGGCATCCGGGGCGATGGCGGGGACGGTATTGCTGCTGGCTTTGCTGATGCTGGTGAAGCTGGCGGTTTATCTTGCCATCGGTGCCATCATCATCATGATGATTATTTCGTGGGTCAATCCGGCCAGCCCGATGTACTCGTTGATTAACACGCTGGTGCGTCCGCTGCTGCGCCCGATACAACGCGTGGTGCCGTCCATCGGCATGATCGACTTGTCGCCGTTGATCGCGCTGCTGTTATTGCAATTGATCTTGATGGTGCCGCTGGCGTATCTGGAACGGCTGCTCTGATCGCGGCGCGGTTTTCAGCGCGCGTCTTGTCCGTTTTCGCGGGTGGCGGATTTTTCGGCGCCGTTCGCGGCGGGCACGGCTTTTGCTGCCCTCGCGTTCTCCGCACCCTCGCGCCGCAGCACAAACGCGCGTATCAGCAGCGACACCGCAATCCACACCCCGACCAAGCCTACGGGCGCCACCACGGCCAGCGGCCATAGTACGCCGATCACCACCAGACCGAGTATCGCCAGTCCCATCGCTGCCATTATGCCGGCCTCGGCGGGACCGAGCACGCGGTGGTTGGTGATGGCCGCGCCGACCGTGTTGCCGATACGCAGAGCACCCGCCGCCGCGCGTGACGCGCTGCCGCGAAAACGACCGCGCACGCGGGCTACCTTGGCCGTGGGCCGCACGCGATTGCGCGGCGATAGCAGTATCTCCGTCGCATTCATGAGATCATCTTCGTACATTGCTTCCATCTCGGCTGCAAAGCCGGAATCCTCGATCGCGATGTCGAGCTCATAGTTGCCCATCCAGCTCGTCAAATTCAGATTGGTGGAACCCACTCGCGCCCAGCGCCCGTCGGCCACCGCCGTTTTTGCGTGCAGCATCGGGCCGTTCCACTCGAATACCCGGATGCCGCCTTCCAGCAGCGCGCGGTAGCCCGTGCGCGACAGGGCGGACACCGCAAACAGGTTGCTGGCCCCCGGCACCAGCAGCCGCACGTCCACGCTGTCCTGCGCGGCGGCGCGCAGCGCCTGCACATACGCCGGCAGGCCGACGAAATATGCGTCCGTCAGCCACAGCGTGCGCGTAGCCATCGCCGCTATCAACTGATCCAGCCGATACAGGTTCGCTACATTGGGCTGATTCGCCAGCACGCGCAGCGTGATATCGCCCGCGCGCGGTATCGCCGCCAGATCGCTCAAGGTATCGGCGGGCAAGGGCGCGCCCGCTGCCGCCCATACCTGCGCGAACGCGCGTTCGATATCGGCCACCGCGGGGCCGGTAATTTCCAGACCGGTGTCGCGCCACGGACTGATGCCGCGCGCCGCGTCGCCCACCCAGCGCTGGCTGACGCACAGGCCCGATACATAACCCACCGCGCCATCGACCATCATCATTTTGCGATGATCGCGCTGCATCAAACCAAACGGACTGCCGAACGACGGCGGATTAAACGCACGCACCTCTGCGCCGGCGGCAAGCAGCGGTGCGAGCAAGCGTTTCGAGCCCAGACCGAGCCCGCCGAACCAATCGTAAATCACCCGCACCGTGACGCCGGCGCGCGCGCGCTCCGCCATCGCCTCGACGAACGCTTCGCCGGTGGCGTCGTTTTCAATGACGTAGTTTTCAAACAGGATGAAGCGTTGGGCGGTCGCGATCGCCGCCAGCCAGGCCGGGTAGTTTTCCTGCGCATCGCGCAACAGCCGCACGCGATTGCCCGGCACCAGCGGCGCGCCGGCGGCGCGCGACAACGCCTGTTCCGCCAGCAGGCGCACCGGCGACGAGGAGTGTGGATCAAAGCGGCGCAGATCGCCTGCGGTCGTCACGGGCGGGCCGTTTGATGCGAAGCGCGGTGTATTCGAATCATCGAGTCCCCGATTCCGTCGCCACGCGTCTGGTTCGGGACGCTAAATCTTGAGCCGCTCCACCACCCGGCCATGCACCAGGTGTTCCTGCACGATTTCATCCACGTCTTCCTGATCGACGTAGGTGTACCAGACTTCTTCGGGATAGATCACCATCACCGGGCCTTCGTCGCAACGATCGAGGCAGCCCGCCATGTTGACGCGCACCTTGCCCTTGCCGTTGAGCTTGAGGGATTTGACTTTATCCTTGGCGTAATCGCGAATCTTGCTGGCGCCATGGTTGTTGCAGCAGTTCGCGCCCGCGTCGCGCTGGTTGCAGCAAAAAAAAACATGCCGTTCGAAATAACTCACAATATTCAATCTCCGATTTTCCGCGTGATGCCGATAACCGGATTATAAGCCGATCACGCAGGACCATCGGCGTCGCGCCGCCGCTTTCCCGCGCCGCGTATTAGTGCCGCGAGGTACGCCAGTGCCAGCAGTGGCCACAGCTCCGACAGGGCGCGCAGGATCGCCGAAAAGCTCAGCAAATGACTGACGCGGCCGCTGGCCAGCGGCGGCGGCAGATTGAAATACGGATTGTCCGGCGCCAGATTGATCGCCATCAGCGCGAGCGTGATGCACAGCATCGACAGCCACAAGCGCGTCTTGTGGCCGAACGACAGCACGCCGACCAGCAGCACCATCACGCCCATGGTAAAGCCGAGCATGACGCCCGGCGTGATCCACGCAAAGGCGCCGCGCGGATTGGCGAACAAGGCGGTAATCAGCATTTTCAGCGCCACCGCCGCCACGATGAAGGCCGCGATAATGAAGCCGCGCCGCGCGTCGTGCCGCAGCAGCGTAGACAACAGCAGCCCCAGGCCCAGCAGATAAAAAAACACCACGGCGGCTTCCGCCGTCAGCAACAGGCCGGGCGTGTGAAAAAAATACGCCGGCAGGTCAAAGGTCGAGCGCAGGTTACCGGTGCCGAAGATCTGCGTCAGCGGATCGAGTTGCGCGATGACCCACAACGCCGCGATCAGCAAGCCGGTTTCGGTGAGCGCGCCCGGACGGAACACGCGGTTGCGCCACGCCACCAGCCGTGCACCGATGATCTGCGACGGCAGAAACAAGGGCGCCGCCAATGCGCCGAACAGGCCGCCGGTGCCATTGGCCATGACATCGATGTTCGAGGGGATGCGCGCGGGCAAAAACAACTGCATGCTTTCCATGCCGATGCTGGTCAACACCGCGAGCAGCGCGCCGGCGATGACGGCCAGCGCCGGGCGCAAAAACGAACGCAGGCCCAGCGTCAGCAGAAAGCCCAGCGGCAGATACGCCACCGCATTGGCGAACACATCGTCGAGCGTGATATAACGCGGCCACGGGGCGGTGAGAAAACCATAGAGGTCTTCCGGCGGCAGCCGCCAGCCGCGCATGGGCTGCAGGCTGGCGTAGATAATGGTGAGCAGGTAAGCTAACGCCAACACCAGCGCGAGCTTGTACACATGCGGCGTTGCGGTGTGAACACCTGTTTGAGAGTCAGACGCCATTGCATAAATATTACGACATTTTTAACGGCGACGCCGACGGCATTTGCGCCCTGCATCAGTTGCGGCTGGAAGAGCCGCGCGATGCCGTGCGCGTGACTGGGGTCAAGCGCGACGTAAAACTGCTGGATCGCGTCGATGCAAAAGCCGGCGATGAGATCACCGTGCTGGATATTTCGATGAAAACCAATGCCTCGGCGCTGGCGACATTGCTCGGGCGTGGCGTGAAATGCCGTTACTTCGATCATCATGCGGCGGGCGTGATCCCCGCGCATCCGGGCCTCAGCGCACACATCGACACAGCGCCGGATGTTTGCACCAGTTTACTGGTGGATCGTTATCTGTCGGGCCGCCATCGCGCATGGGCGGTGGTGGCGGCGTTCGGCGACAACCTGGTCGCGCCGGCGATCGCCGCCGCGCAGCCACTGGAATTTGATCACACCGACCTCGCGCGCCTGCACGAACTGGGCGATTGCCTGAACTACAACGCCTACGGTGAAACCATCGACGATCTGCACTACCCGCCAGCGGATTTGTACGAGGCGATCATGCCGTACCGTGATCCGCGCGAATTCATGATCGATGAACCGGTGTTTGAAGTGCTCAAAGCCGCGTACAAGGAAGACCTTGAGCATGCCGGTGAAATCAAACCGGAATTTGCAAGCGACAGCGCCGCGCTCTACGTGCTGCCCGATGTCGCGTGGAGCCGCCGCGTGAACGGGGTTTTCGGCAATCGCCTGGCGCAGGAAACTCCCAAACGCGCGCATGCGGTATTGGTTGCAAAAGCGGGCGGGTATACCGTCAGCGTGCGCGCGCCGGTGTCGAATCCGCGAGGTGCGGAAGTCTTGTGCGCGCGCTTTGAAACCGGCGGCGGACGCCAGGGCGCGGCGGGCATCAATCGGTTGCCGCCCTCGCAACTCACGGCGTTTATAGCGGCATTTCGTGCGGCGTACGCTACGTAAATATTTGTTTTAAAAAATATTTTTTACGTCTTTTGGCGCAGTAGATCCATTTCCAGCAAGCCGAAAGCGGCCAGCCACAGCGTTGCATCCCACGCATCCATCCACTTTCCGCGCGCGAGCCACACCACTACCAGAGTGGCCAACACGGCGTAGAGTATTCCGGCGGTGAAGGTGAACGCCTTGCGCTGCGCAGCGACCACGGCGGGGCGCCGGATTTCGATTTCCAGCAGCGCTACCACGGCGACCCACACCAGCAGATTGGTTGCGTCCAGCCATTCCCGTTCGCGCACATACAGCACCGCGCTCGCGGCGATGGCCAGTGTCGCCAAAAGGCGCAGGCCGTGATTCACGGTTCGTGCGCGCACTGTCAGCGGACGCACGCGCAGGGTTTCCAGCAGGAACAGCATCAGCAACGCATACCAGGCCACCGAATCCAGCGCCTGACTGACGCGCCCGGCGACGAGGTAGTAGATCGTGTTGCACGCGAGCAGGGCGATGATCGCCACTTGCGTGCGCGCATGCGCTGTCACGGTTTATGTTGCATGCCGTCGTGATGCGGAGGGCGGTGTCCGGTCGCGGGCACGTGCTGCACCGAGGCATGGGCATGCGGCGCATGCGCTTCCGGGTGCTGCGTGGGATGTCCCGTGATCTGCGGCAACAGCGAGCCTGCCAGCATGCCGAAACCAGCGGCGACAAAGCCCACCAGTTGCGGCAGCCACACTTCATTATTCGTGCCGAAAAACTCCAGCAGCACCCAGGTGGAAAACCCGCAGGCGATGCCCGCCAACGCACCCTGCGTGGTGGCGCGTTTCCAGTACAGGCCTAAAAACAACGGCCAGAACGCCGACACCAAGGTGATCTTGTAGGCGTTTTCCACCATCTTGAAAATACTCGCCGTGGAATTGAGCGCGAACACCAACACGATGCAGGCAAAACACACCAGCACGATGCGCATGGTGCGCAGGAACACGCGGTCGGTCATATGCGGAAACACATTGCGCAGGATGTTTTCCGAAAACGCCACCGAGGGCGCGAGCAGCGTCGCACTCGAACAACTCATAATCGCCGACAGCAACGCGCCGAAGAACACCACCTGCGCGAACAGCGGCGTGTGTTGCAGGATCAGCGTGGGCAAAATCAGTTGCGAATCCTTGGCGAGCAAGTCGGTGAACACTTTCGGGTCCAGCAGCGTCGCCGCGTAGGCGAGGAACATCGGCACGAAAGCGAACACAAAGTAGATCGAACCGCCCAGCACCGAGCCGCGCACGGCGGTCTTTTCGTCCTTAGCCGAGGTGATGCGCTGAAACACGTCCTGCTGCGGAATCGAGCCCAGCATCATGG
>CAWUUY010000395.1:0-5478 GCA_963924885.1 uncultured Burkholderiales bacterium
GCGAGTTCGAGAATCTGCACGTGTTCCCGCCGCCTCCGAATTAACCACCCGGCCGATTGGGCATTGGCCAGTGTTTGTCGAGTGCCGGCGGTGGTCAATAGCGATTGGCACAACCCGCCGAAACTGATCAAATTCGGAGCGGTGAGAACACTCGCCCCATACCGCGAGGTAACGCGCGATGTCGTGCTTCACCATGAACCACGGCTTGAACGGCCCGGCCAGCACGCCCAGCCCGCGCGCGGCGGCCCAGTCATAGGTTTGCGGACTGACTTCCGCTGTCCAAAGTGGTGGATGCGGTTGCACCACATGAGGCACGATGTCGAGCGCATCGACGTGATAACGCGCGCCTTGATGCGTCACCGGCTGGCGTTTGAAACTTTGCAGCTGAATATCGAGGCTTTCATCGGTGATGTCGCGGCTGGCGGTCATGTCGGCGCCGAACACCGCGCACTCGCGCGGCGAGAAGCCGCGCCAGATGCCAATTTCCAGCCGACCGCCGCTCAGGACATCCAGCGTGGCGACACCTCCGGCGACGTGCACCGGGTGGTGTAACGGCAACGGGATGATGCCGTGACCCAGCCGAATCGTGCGGGTGCGCGCCGCCGCCATCAGCAACAGTTCGGGCTTGGAGGCATGTGAATAACCATGCAGGAAATGGTGTTCCGTGAGCCACGCACAACCGTAGCCAAGCTGCTCGCCCATTTCGATCTGCACCAGCAGTTCGGCGTAGAGCGCCGATTCCGACAGGCCGAGCAACGGCGGCAGCGCCGCCTCATAAAATAAATCGAATCGCATGAACCGGAATCGCAGGTGGCGCTTTGACGCCAGCTCGCGCGCCGGGCGGGTGCGTTATTTCTTTTGCAGGAAAAAGCTGAAAACCTTGTCGGCGCTGTCGGAGGCGGGCAAGGGGTTGCCGATCTGCTTGGTGAATGCCTGGAAGTCCTTGACCGATCCGGGATCGGTGGCGATGATTTTAAGCACTTGCCCGGTGGTCATGTCGGCCAGGGCTTTTTTGGTTCTCAGGATGGGCGGCGGGCAGTTAAGGCCGCGTGCGTCGCGTTCTTTGTCGAATTGCATGACTATCCTTTTGAAGGGTAGAATTGCTTTGGAGAAAACTCTTTTAATATCATGTACTTGCAATAATTCAACGGACAGTGATATCGATTTCGCCATCGATGAGGATGCTTTTTGTTTGCATAGACACGATTGATACACATCGCGTGTATTCTTGTTAGCATTTGATTCGTTAGTAGCAGCTAATATCCTAACATTGGTGGCGTCGATGTTCAGCGTGTGAAGCCCGGCGTGTCTTGACGGATAGCACATTCAAGGCGCACGGAGTATGGTATTTTCTGACGAAGGAGTCGATATGCAATTCAATAAGCAATCCAATATTCATCCTGTTCGCAGGACAGTACTGAAGTTTACCGGTGCCATGGGTGCGCTGGCGACAGTGTCGGTTGCGGGCCTGATGCGCGCGGGCGAAGCGCTGGCCGCGCCGTGGAACAAGGGCGGTTTTGAGTCCAAGGCGCTTGAAGAGGCGTTGAAAAGTCTCGGAGCCGCCAATATGATCGAAAGCAAGGACATCGTGATCACCGCGCCCGACATCGCGGAAAACGGCGCAGTGGTGCCGATCGCCGTGACAAGCAGGATTCCCAACACGCAGAGTATTTCGATCCTTGCGGAAAAAAACCCGTTCCCGCTGGCGGCCAGCTTTGACATCACCAGCGGTGACGCCTACGTCTCTACGCGACTGAAAATGGGGCAAACCTCCAACGTGCGCGCGGTGGTGAAAGTTGACGGCAAATATTTCACGGCGGTGAAGGAAGTCAAAGTCACCGTCGGCGGTTGCGGTTAACGCATCGCGCCTCATCGAGCAAAGGAATCCTCATCATGGCTGAAGCAATGAAAATCCGCGCGATCCTGCAAGGTGACACCGCGGACGTACGCATACTGATCGCGCACCCGATGGAAACCGGACAGCGCCGCGACGCTACCGGCAAGCTGGTGCCCGCACATTTTATTCAAAGTGTCGTGGTCACTCAAAATGGCAAGACCGTGTTGGACGGGCAGTGGAGTCAGGCCATCTCGCGCAATCCGTTTCTCGGGCTGCGCGTCAAAGGCGCCAGGAACGGCGACAAGATCGTGGTTACGTGGGCCGATAACACCGGCGGCAAGCGCACCGACGAAGCGGTTGTCTCGCCGGGCTGATCACCGGTGCAAAAAATAACCAACGCCTGAAAAAGGCTGCCGTACAAGGTGCTGTCAACACCAGCAGGGGGAGTCACAATGCAGTGCATGCCAACGATGGCCAAGTTGGGCGCCGCCGTAGCGTCCGTCGCCTTTACACTGTTCGCGGGCGTTGCGTATGCCCAAACGGGCGATCCACTGGCCGTCGGACGCCAGATGCTGATGGAAGACAATCCCGGCGATCTGTGGCTGGATCGCGGCAAGAAGCTGTTTCATGGCGCACGCGGGCCTAAGAACGCGTCGCTGGAGCAATGTGATTTTGGCCAGGGACCGGGCAAGCTGGAAGGCGCGTCGATCAGACTGCCGCGCTATTTTGCCGACACCAACCGCGTGCAGGATCTCGAATCACGGCTGCTTACCTGCATGGAAACCCTGCAAGGCTTCAAGCGCGACGAATTGCAGCGGCGTGCGATCAGTCCGGCAGGCAGCGACGGCTCCGATATCGAGGCGCTGGCGCTCTACATCACCTCGCGCTCGAACGGCATGAAAATGAACGTCGCGCTCGATCATCCCAAGACGCGCGAGATGTATAAGGCGGGCGAGCAACTGTTTTTCCGGCGCAGCGGGCAAACCGATTTCGCCTGCATCCAGTGCCACGGCGAATCCAACAAGCGCATACGCCTGCAGGATCTGGTCAACATGACCGACAAAAAACAGATACAGGACGTGGTGTCGAGTTGGCCTGCCTATCGCGGCGCGCATTTTGTGGTGCGTACCATGCAGTGGCGGCTGTATGACTGTTTCTGGCAGATGCGTTTGCCCGAACTCAAGTATGAGTCGGATACCTCGATTGCGTTGACCACTTACCTGCATTATCAGGGCAATGGCGCAGTGATCAAGGTGCCAGGCTTCAAACGCTAGGAGGCGCAGATGCAAAAAACAAATTTGAAATGGCTCGTGCTGACCGCAACAGCATTGTTCGGGGTCGGCTGCGCAAGCTTTCCCGAACCGGCGGTGACGCAGCAGATGGTGGAAAAAATGGTGAGTGAAGATTTCACCGCACCGTCCCCCGCGATGCTCATGCGCCTGGCGCAGGACAAATCACAGCAGACTTGCAGCATGATCGGCGCGGCGAAACTCACGCAGGAAGAAGCGGCGGAAGTGGTGAAACTCTCGCGTGAATCGATACGCTATCCCGCCGACGGCAAACTGTCCGGCGACTGGAAACTCGGCAATGCGCTGGCGCACGACGGCGCCGGCGACCGCATCCAGTTCGGCAAACTGGAAGGTCGCAAGGAAAACGGCGGGATGTGCCAGAACTGCCACGCACTGGCACCCGGCGAAATCAACGTCGGCAACGTCGGGCCGAGCCTCACCGGCTACGGCGCGCAGCGCGGCAACTCCGAAGCCATCGCGAAATACACCTACGAAAAAATCTACAATGCGTGGGCGTATTTTCCGTGCTCCAACATGCCGCGGCTGGGCGCGACGGGGCATCTGACGCCGGAGCAGATCACCCACATGGTTGCGTTCCTGATTGATCCGCAGTCGCCGGTTAATAAAAAATAATTTTTAAAAACAAATAGTTACGTAAATAAAAGACGGCCTGGCATTCCAGGCCATTTTTTTAGGGCACACCTCATGAGCATGACGCGGCGGGAGTTTCTGGAAGTGCTGGCAGTGGCGGGCGCATCCGGTCTGGCGCTCGACAGCCCGCGCGCGCTGGCCGCCGCCGGCGACGGCGGCTTCTTCGATCTGCCCAAATTCGGCAACGTGTCGCTGATGCACTTTACCGATTGCCATGCGCAATTGCTGCCAGCGTATTTTCGTGAGCCGGATACCAACATCGGCGTTGGCGCGGCGCGCGGCAAGCCGCCGCACTTGGTGGGAGAGGCGCTGCTGAAAGCGTTTGGCATTCAACCCGGCTCGCGAACGGCGCATGCATTCACGTATCTGGATTTCGCGCAGGCCGCGCGCACCTACGGCAAGGTCGGCGGATTCGCGCATCTGGCCGCGCTGGTAAAACGCGTGCGGGCCGAGCGTCCCGGCGTACTGCTGCTCGATGGCGGCGACACCTGGCAAGGGTCGGCCACAGCGCTATGGAGCAACGGGCAGGACATGATCGACGCGTCGCTGGCACTGGGCGTGAACGTGATGACCGCGCACTGGGAGTTCACCTACGGCGCGAATCGCGTCAAATCAGTGGTGGAAAAAGACTTCGCCGGGAAAATCGAGTTCCTCGCGCAGAACATCCGCACCGCGGATTTCGACGACCCGGTATTCAAGGCCTACACCCTGCGCGAAATCAACGGCGTGCCGGTGGCGATCATCGGTCAGGCGTTCCCCTACACGCCCATCGCCAATCCGCGCTATTTTGTCGCGGATTGGACCTTCGGCATCCAGGAAGAGCGGCTGCAAAAAAACGTGGATGAAGTTCGCGCCAAAGGCGTGCACGCGGTGATACTGCTGTCGCACAACGGCATGGATGTCGATCTGAAGCTCGCTTCGCGCGTCACCGGCATTGACGTGATCCTCGGCGGCCACACCCACGATGCGGTGCCCGCGCCGATGGCGGTGAAAAACGCGCGAGGCACGACGCTGGTGACCAACGCCGGCTCCAACGGCAAGTTTCTTGCGGTGCTGGATCTCGACATCCGCAATGGCGCGGTGCAGGGCCATCGTTACAAACTGCTGCCGGTGTTCGCCAACCTGATCGCGCCGGACAAGGACATGGCGGCGCTGATCACCAAAATGCGCGCGCCGCATGAAGCGAAGCTGTCGCAAAAACTCGCCGTCAGCGAGGGCCTGCTGTATCGCCGCGGCAACTTCAACGGCACCTTCGATCAGCTGATCCTCGATGCGCTGATGGAAGCCAAGGATGCGGAGATCGGCTTTTCGCCGGGTTTCCGCTGGGGCGCGAGTATTCTGCCGGGCCAAGTGATTACGCGCGAAGACCTGATGCAGCAGACCGCGATCACCTATCCGTTCGTGACCGTTACCGACATGACGGGAGAGGCGATCAAGAACATTCTCGAAGACGTGTGCGACAACCTGTTTAATCCCGATCCGTATTACCAGCAGGGCGGCGACATGGTGCGCGTGGGCGGCTTGCAGTATTCCTGCACGCCCAACGCGAAAATCGGCGGGCGCATCGGCAGCATGACGCTGCGCGGCAAGCCGCTGGAGGCGGGCAAGACCTACAAACTGGCAAGCTGGGCGCCGGTGGCCGAGGGTACCAGGGGCGAGCCGATCTGGGATGTGGTGGAGCGCTACTTGCTGGATCGCAAG
>CAWUUY010000396.1:0-2857 GCA_963924885.1 uncultured Burkholderiales bacterium
CCGTACAAGGGCGGCGGCGCCGCGGTGACTGATTTGCTGGCGGGGCAGGTGTCGATGTACTTCGGCACCACGCCAAGCACCGTGCCGTTCGTGCGCACGGGCCGCTTGCGCGCGCTGGCAGTCACCAGCGCACAGCGTTCCCGCGCCACGCCCGACATACCCACAATGTCTGAAACTGCGCTGCCGGGCTTTGAGCAAAGCGCGTGGCACGGCCTGCTCGCGCCCGCCGCCACGCCGCCGGCGGTCATCAACAAACTGAACGCCGACGTGATGCGCGTGCTGCGCATGCCCGACGTGATCGAACGCATGGCGGCGCAGGGCGTGGACACCATCGGCAACACACCGGCGGAGTTCGCCGCGTTTATCAAACAGGATGTGGTGAAATACGAAAAGCTGGTGAAGTCGGCAGGCATCAAGATTGAGTAACCTTCAAACGTA
Organism: uncultured Burkholderiales bacterium; assembly: GCA_963924885.1. Lineage (GTDB taxonomy): Bacteria > Pseudomonadota > Gammaproteobacteria > Burkholderiales > SG8-41 > UBA5216. The sequence goes on from CAWUUY010000396.1 coordinate 439, forward strand.
GAGAAAGACAAAGGACTGTCATGCAAGGCACCCCCCAAGCAGTACCCCATTCCACCGGCGCCAACCCGCCCACACTCGTAGCACCCGCCAAGGCCGCCGACTGCCACATTCACATCTACGACTCGTGCTTTGCGTCGAGTTCGCCCGTGATGGCCAAAGGCACGGTGGCGGATTACCGGCTGCTGCAAAAGCGCGTGGGGGTCGAGCGCGTGGTGATCGTCACGCCGCGCCATTACGTCACTGACAACACCGTAACGACGGATGCAATCAAGCAACTCGGCATAGACAACGCGCGCGGAGTGGGCGTGCTGCGCCCCACGGTGACGGATGCGGAGCTGAAGCAACTCCACGACGGCGGCATCCGCGGCATTCGTTTCACCGTCGGTGACCCAAACACGGCGGTGGTGTCGATCGACATGATCGAACTGCTGGCTAAACGCATCGCCGGGTACGGCTGGCATGTGCAGCTCAATATGCCGCACGACAAAATCGTCGAACACGCGGATATGCTGCGGCGGTTGCCGACGCAGATCGTGTTCGATCACCTGGGCAAACCGCCCGAGGAAGAAGGCATCAAGCACCCTTCGCACGCGGTGATACGCGGCATGCTGGATGCGCGCCGCGCGTGGGTGAAAATTTCCGGCGCCTACATGAACACGCTGGTTGGCCCACCCACCTATGCCGATGCAACGGCGGTGGCGCAAACCTTCGTCAAGGCCGCGCCGGAGCGCTGCGTGTGGGGCAGTGATTGGCCGCATCCGGGGCCGAAGGTGAAGCCCGACGATGCGCTGTTGTTTGATTTGCTCAGCGTGTGGGCGCCCGATGAGGCCATGCGCAACCGCATATTGGTGGATAACCCACAGGCGCTTTACGGGTTTCCGAAGTAAGCACAACAATCAGAACGTAGGATGGGTACTGGTCAATGAACAGCGGGCGCGAGTCGCCGTACCAATCCACGCAAGAGGCACGACCGCCGTCATTGAGGTTGCCGGTGGCGGGCGTGGCGTCCAGCGCGCCGATTTCGCTTAAACGCAGCGACTGGTTTTTCAGAAACAGCACCGCCGCCGAGGCATTGCGCAGTTGTTGTGATCCGGGACGGCCCGCGCCGACCACGGGCAGACCCACCATGCCGTCGCTGCCACTCTCCGGCTTGTAGAAAAATCCGTGGCCGCGCGTTTCGCCCTGCGCGGCGTCCTTGCGGGTGTAGCGGTCGGCGGGCGTGGCATGCGCAGCGAGTTTCAGGCTGGTGAAGTGCAAATCCTGACCGTCTGTGCCGATGACCACCGCGTCGTCACCCAGCGCTTCGATGCGATCCACGCCATGCGCGAGCGGCACTTCCTGCGCGCCGGCGGCGTCGGCATAGCGCACGGCGTAAACCTGCGAATTCAGCTTGCGTGGCGCGCGGCTCCAGCCCGCCCCGGCGCCGTAGAGCAGGTATTGCCCGACATAACGGCTTTGCAGTGCGCCGGATTGCACTTTCGGCAGCTCACGATACGCCGACGTGGGCGCGGCATCGCGGCCATTGGAAAAACTCGCCAGCGGCACACGCATCAGCGCCATGTCGCCGGAGTTCACTTCCGCCGCCCACATGCCATCGCCGCGCACGTTTGAGCGCAACAGCACGTTCAAGTGGCCATCGTCGCCTTCAAGAAACGAAAACTGATCGATGGGGCTGCCGGCGGTTTTCAGCGCGCTGGGTGCCATGCCGTCGAGCGGTATGCGAAGTACCGCCGAGTTGACGGTCGTTCCCGAAGGCTGACGGCGCCACGCCGTCGTCCACACATACACGTTCCCCCCTTCGTCCACACCCGCGTGCTGCACGTTGGTGACGGAATCGGCCTCGCCAGCAGCAGCCGGGGCCGCTGCTTTCGCTGCGGGCGCAGGCGGCGGCAATACCGACGACAACGCGCCCATGCCGGATTGCTCCCGCATCAGCGCGCGCGCTTCCAGTCGCTGCTTGCGCTGCAATTCAACGCGGCGCTGCTGCTCGTCGTGCCAGCCCTTGAAGAGATCGCGTATTTCCTGCTCGTTCTTGAACGCCGGCAACGTCGCGTGCGGCGCAGTGGTGTTGGCGGTGGCGCAACCCGTCAGCGCGCTTAACGACATCAGCGCCAACAGCGCGGCTACAGTGAGTGGATATTTGCGGTGGTTGATGGTAAGTCCTTTCCCGTTGTGTGTTGTAAAGGAGCACTGACCGCCACAAACATAAGTATTTGTTTTTAACAAATATTGTGACAGCTCAGCGTGAAGCAGGCAACGGTGCGCAGCCCATGAAAGTCGAGCGTAGCACCTCGAACAGGTTATGCCCTTGCTTGTGCATGGTATCGAGGTAAGAGCGGATAGTGCAGAAGTCTTGCGCGCCCTTGAGCGTGCGAAAGCAGCCGGAGATTTTCTGCTTCACCTTAGGCATGCGAATGGC
>CAWUUY010000397.1:0-23550 GCA_963924885.1 uncultured Burkholderiales bacterium
CGTCGTCACTGCCTTATTCCGATGCGGCGCAGCGAGGCCTCAAAATTTTTATCGGCAAGGGCGGCTGCACCAGTTGTCACAGCGGCCCCAATTTCACCAGCGGCGAGTTTTACAGCACCGGTCTGTCGCGCCACGCGCCGAACGGCAAGCCTGACGCCGGACGCCTCGCGGGCATCAAAGAACTGCTGGAAAGCAAATTTAATCTGCTGAGTGCCTACAACGACGACAAGTCCGGCCCCAGCGCCGCGCGCACGCGCGAGGTGTCGCTCACGAAAGTAACCGCCGGAGAATTCAAAGCGCCCTCGCTACGCAACCTGCTGCTGACCTCGCCCTATGGCCGCGACGGCCAGATCGATACCCTCGCCGAGGTCGTGCGCTACTATGCCGGCATCGACCCCATCCGCCTGCATGCCAAAGACGGCCAGCCCGCCAAACCGCTGAACCTGACCGCGCGCGAGCAAAGCGACTTGGTGGTGTTCCTGGAGTCATTGAGCACGTTTTCGAACCCGTGGCGGCCCGAGGATGGCGGGCGGTGTGATTGAGAAGCTTGGATCATCGCGCGAGTTCATCAAACACGTTTTCCTCTGCCTATAGATGTCCAGAATAAGTCTGGCCCGTAACGACGCTGTCGCCACGGTCACACTCGACAACCCCGCCAAACTCAACGCGCTCACCGTCGCGATGTGGCAAGATCTCGCGCGCGTGATGCGCGAGTTGTCGGCGGACGATGCGTTGCGCTGCATCGTGCTGCGCGGCGCGGGGAACCAGGCGTTTGCGGCGGGTGCGGACATCGCCGAATTCGCCACCGTGCGCAATACGCGCGCGCAGGGTGTCACGTATCACCGCGAGCATGTGTACGGCGCGCTCAAAGCCGTGGCCGATTGCCGGCATCCGGTGGTGGCGATGATTCATGGGCCGTGTGTCGGCGGCGGCTTGGAGCTCGCGTGCCAGTGCGATCTGCGCATCAGCGGTGAATCGGGGCGCTTTGGCGTGCCGATCAACCGGCTGGGGTTCTCCATTGCGTACGACGAACTCGCGGCGGTGCTGCCGGTGGTGGGGCGCGCGGCGGCACAGGAGATACTGCTCGAAGGCCGCGTGTGGGATGCGCGCGAGGCGTTGGCCAAGGGCTTGCTCACGCACGTGGTGGCCGATGCGCAACTCGCGGATGAAGTGGCGGCGAGTGTGGCGCGCATCACGGCGGGCGCGCCGCTGGTGGCGCGCTGGCACAAGCAATTTATCCAGCGGCTGACGCCTCGCCCTGCCCCGCTCACTACAAAAGAAATCGACGACAGCTTTGCATATTTCGAGACTGCGGATTTTCGCACCGGGTATGCCGCGTTTATCACCAAGCAGAAACCGAAGTTCACTGGGGAATAATACGTAACTATTTGTTTTTAAATAAAAATTTATCATGTAGTATACTTGTGCCCCGGCGTATGGCCGCATCCTATTCGCACCCCAAAAATAAAGTCCGGAGGAGATTCATGAAATTACGTTCAGTCATGGCACTGGCTGCTGCGGCAGCGTTTGGCGCGCACGCATCGCACACTTTGGCGCAGGAGTGGCCGGCCAAACCGATCACGCTGGTGGTGCCGTTTCCAGCGGGCGGCGGTACGGATGCGTTTGCGCGGCCATTTTCGGCGATCTTGTCCAAGCAACTCGGCCGGCAGATCGTGAATGACAACCGCGGCGGCGCGGGCGGCAATCTCGGCGCCGGTATCGCGGCGCGCGCGTCGAAAGATGGCTACACCTATTTCATGGGCGCGGTGCATCACACGATTGCGCCGAGCGTTTACAAAAAACTCGACTACAGCCTCGAAAAAGATTTCGCGCCGCTGGCAGTGGTGGCGGTGGTGCCGCAGGTGATCGTGGTGACGCCCAAGCGGGTGAAAGAAGGCGACTTGAAATCGTTCATCGCGTTGGCGAAAAAGAACGGCGGCAAACTCAATTACGCGTCCGCGGGCAGCGGCACATCGCATCACCTCGCGGGCGAGTTGTTCAAGATAGCGGCGGGCGTGGACATCGCACACGTGCCGCACAAAGGCGCCGGCCCCGCGTTGCAGGATTTGTTGAGCGGGCAGCAAGTCGATGTGATGTTCGATGGGCTGGGCTCATCGGCGCAGCACATCAAGGCCGGGCTGTTGATGCCGCTGGCGATGGCGTCGAAAACACGCTCGGCGGCGTTTCCGTATGTGCCGACCGCGGCCGAGGCCGGGCTTAATGGCTACGAAGTCGCGACGTGGTATGCGCTATGGGCTGTAGCCGGCTCGCCACAGGCAATTAACGACCGTATGGTCGCCGAGACCTCCAAGGCTCTGGCATCGCCTGAACTGAAAATCATCTGGGCGCAGCAGGGCGCGACATTGGGCCCGGCTAATCCGAAAGAGATGGCGCCTTTTGTCAGCAGTGAAATCTTGAAGTGGGCCAAGGTGGCGAAGAGCGCCAATATACAAGTTGATTAGTTAAATTTGCTACTCAAAGGATTTCCTCCCCTTCAAGGAGGGTTAGGGTGGGGATAGGGGTACACCCCATCCCCGCCTTCCCCCTGAAGGGGAAGGGGTTCCTTTGAGATGCGTCCAACTTTTTTGTCACGCAACATCACTCAGGAAAACCGCATGTCCGGACCGCTATCACACATCAAAGTACTCGACCTCTCCCGCGTGCTCGCGGGCCCGTGGACCGCGCAGAATCTCGCCGACCTGGGCGCGGAAGTCATCAAGGTGGAGCGCCCCGGCAAGGGCGACGACTCGCGTGCCTATGCACCGCCATTTTTGAAAGACGAGCAAGGCAATGAAACCAAGGAGTCGGCGTATTTCTGCGCCGCCAATCGCGGCAAAAAATCCATCACCGTCAACCTGAGCAAGCCCGAAGGCCAGCAACTGGTGCGCGAGCTGGCGACGCGCTGCGATGTGTTGGTGGAGAATTACAAAGTCGGCGATCTCGCGCGTTACGGCCTGGGCTACGAGGATTTGAAGAAATTGAACCCCGGTTTGATCTACTGCTCGGTCACTGGCTTCGGCCAGACCGGCCCGTATAAAGACCGCCCCGGCTACGACTTCATGGCGCAAGGCATGGGCGGGCTGATGAGCATTACGGGTGAAGCCGACGGCCTGCCCGGCGCGGGGCCGCAGCGCGTGGGTATCCCCATCATCGACATGACCACCGGTATGTACGCCACCATCGCGATTTGCGCGGCAATCGCGCATCGGGCAGTCAGCGGCAAAGGGCAATGGATTGATATCGCGCTGCTCGATACCACAGTCGCGTTTCTCGCCAATCAGGCGATGAATTATTTCGCCACCGGCGAGTCGCCCAAGCGCATCGGCAACGCGCACCCGAACATCGTGCCGTATCAAACCTTCAAGACGCAAGACGGCGCGGTGATTCTCGCCTGCGGCAACGACAATCTGTTCAACAAGTTTTGCGAAGCGGCGGGCTGCGCCGAGTTGTTAAAAAACCCTATTTTCGCCACTAACGGCGGCCGCGTGACAAATCGCGTCGAAGTCACGCGCATCCTCAACGAGATTTTTGAAAAACGCACCACGGCGGCGTGGGTCAAGCTGCTCGACGACGCGGGTGTGGCCAATGGCCCCATCAACACCATCGAAGAGGTGTTCAAGGAGCCGCAAGTCATCGCGCGCGGCCTGAAGTTTGAACTGCCGCACGCGGTGGCCGGTAAAGTACCGCTGGTGGCGAGCCCAATGCGTTTTTCCGAAACGCCGATCAAACACGAAATCCCGCCGCCCGCGGTGGGGCAGCACACCGATGAGATTTTGCGTGGGGTGTTGAAGAAGAGCGATGCGGAAGTGGCGGCGTTGCGTAGCGGCGGGATTGTGTAACCGCCACGGCGCCGAAGCACGCGAGCACGAGTGGAGCGCGAGTTATTTCCCGCTGGCCCGTTTGCCGCGAACCGCGGCCCGTGTTTGTTCCACGACTTTGGACGTCAGCGCGTCGGGCTTTCCAGGCGGCACGGCGACAGCCAACTTCCCGCGCTTTTGAACGCGCACGGCCACGACCAGTTTCACCTTCCCCGACTTTTTTGCGGCTGCCGCAGGCTTCTTCGCGATGGGCTTTTTCGCGAGCTTGGCGGGTTCGGGAAGTGCCGCCATTTCAATGCCGAAGATACCGGTGACCGCGGAATCGTCGAGCACCTTGCCACCGCGCGGCGCGCGCTTCGGCGCCGGCAGGCCGGTGGCCGCGCGGGCGACGAGTTCTTGTGCATCCACTTTGCGCAGGGCGAACAGCAGCTCGGGTTGTTTATCCAGCCGCGCGCCCACGCCATAGAACACCGCCGCGACGTGTTTGCACATGGAGGCCCAGTCGGGGCAGCTACAGTCGAACTTGATTTCCTTGGGTGAAGGAAACAGACCGCGGCCGGGGTGGCAAATGCGCTCCATCACGCCCTTGGACAAACGCCCTTGCAGCAACTCGACCAGCGAGTCGATGGTGCCAGCGCAGGCGGCGCCGATGTCCTGCCATTTTTTTTCGGCACCTCGGTGATGCTGACTTTGATTTTATACAGCTCGGAACCCATCACCAGCGCCGACACCGCGCCGGCACTGATTTGGAGGTCGATCACCGAGTCGTTACGCACGTAGGTGCGCCCGCGCGGCAGGCGGTTGGCGTAATCGCTGTAGCGCTCAAGGTTGTCGCACCACGCCTAGCCCCTGAAGGTGTCGGCAATGGCACGGCTCGCCGTCACCGGCGAAAGCGGCTGGCCTTTTCCCTGCACCTGCGCCGCGTGCCGTTCTGCCTTGGCGCGGCGTTGAGCGACGGACACATAGGGTTTCCATCCGTAGTAGGACATGCGGGCTTCCTTCGCGAGGGGTGTTTTCTAATCTTCGATGCGCGCGGTATGGATGTCGAGCGCGACTAGATCAAGCAATTCTTTATCGTTCATTTCGGTCAGCTGCAGTTCCGCGCCGCCTTCCAGTACGCCGCGCACAAGTTGTTGTTTTGATTCAATTAATTGGTCTATCTTGTCTTCAACGGTACCACGGCAGACGAATTTATGCACCAGCACGTTGCGGGTTTGTCCGATGCGAAACGCGCGATCGGTGGCTTGATTTTCCACCGCCGGATTCCACTAGCGGTCGAAATGCACCACGTGCGCCGCGGCGGTCAGGTTAAGCCCCGCGCCCCCGGCCTTGAGCGAGAGCACAAAAAACGGCGCAAGCTCGTCTTCCTGAAAGCGCCGCACCAGTTCGCGGCGCCGAGCGACCGGCGTGCCGCCGTGCAACACCAACCCTTCGCGGCCGAACACCGAGCCGAGGAACGCGGCAATAGGCCCCGTCGCTTCACGAAATTGCGTGAACACCAGCACTTTCTCCTGCTTGGCGGCGATCACCTCGGTGATTTCGCGCAGACGCGCGAACTTGCCGCTGTCGGCTTCGGCCCATGCGGCGTCCCCCAGCCATTGCGACGGGTGATTGCAGATTTGCTTGAAGCGCATCAGGAACTGCAATACCACACCTTTGCGTTTTATACCCTCGGTTTCTTCCGCCAGTTGCGCGGCCAACTCTTTCACCGCGCGCTGATACAGCGCCGCTTGCGCGGGGCTGAGATGGCAATAAGCCTTGAGTTTGGTCTTGTCCGGCAGATCGGCGATCACTGATCGGTCGGTTTTCAAGCGCCGCAAAATATACGGGCGCACCAGGTTACGCAGCGGACGATAGTGTTCGCTGGAGGTTAAACCCTTGGCGAACGCGGTGAACGCCTTGCCCGATCCCAACAAACCGGGATGGGTGAAATCAAAAATTGACCACAGGTCCGAGAGGCGGTTCTCCACCGGCGTGCCGGTGAGCGCGATGCGCGAGCGCGCCTGCAATTTTTTACTCAGCCGTGTTTGTTTCGCGCCCGGATTTTTAATCGCCTGCGCTTCGTCAAGGTCCGCCAGCCGCCATTGAAAAGTTTCCATCCACGGCGCGCGCAACAGCGTACCGTAACTGGTGATCACCAGATCCACATTGGCAAGGCCCTCGCCATCCAGCGCGCGCAACTTGTCCGCGGGCATGGCCGAAGGATGCGCGATCATCGCATTCAAACTCGGCGCGAAGCGCGCGATCTCCGACGCCCAGTTCGCCAGCAGCGAGGCGGGGGCGACCAGGAGGCTGGTGCGGCTGCCATTTGGGTCTTCACGCTTGAGCACCAGCAGCAGCGACAGGATTTGTATGGTCTTGCCCAACCCCATGTCGTCGGCAAGGCAAGCGCCGAGTCCGAGCCGGTACAACAAATACAGCCAGCGCACGCCCGCCTGCTGATACGGACGCAACGTGCCCTTGAGTTCGGCGCCAGGCTCCACTTGCGCCAGTCCTTCCGGCCCGCGCAGACCTTTCAGCGTCTCGGCGAGTCACGGGCCAGCGACGACTTTTGCCCAGTCGGGGTCGGCGGCGGCCTCTTCCGTAACGCTAGCGCCCGCGACTAACCGCATCGCTTTGGCAAAGGCAAGCCCGCCCGCGGCGGCAGTCTGCTCAATGGCATGAAAGCGATCCAGCATGCGGGTTAATTTTGCGCGATCGACCTCGACCCAGTGTCCGCGCAGGAACTGCAAGCCATCGGAACCCGTGAGCAGTGTTTTGATTTCCGCCGCGGTAAGGCGCTCGCCGTCGAGCGTCAATTCCATGCTGAAATCGAGCAGCGCGTCTTTGCCCAGCAGCGAGGGCGTCTTGCCTCCCACGGTGGCCCGCACTTGCGGACGCAACGGTTGACCCGAGCGCCACGCCCGCGGCTTCAAGCCGCGGTACATCGGTGAGAAATTGATAAGCCTCGGCAGGCGTCCAGCGCAGCGGGTGATAGATTTCGCCGGCATCCACCATCGCGCGCTGCACCGGCATCAAAAGCGACAGCAGCCGCGCCTGATTTTTTCCGCCGGCGTATTTGCACAGCGCCTGCCCCAGCGGCAGGTGCTGCGCCTTTGCCTGCGCCGAAAGCCGTGTGGTGTAGGTGGCGATAAAGGCAAAGGGCGCCTGGCTGTCGCCGCGATTCTCCGCGAGATTGAAATGCACGCGGCCCACGACATTCCATGCCGGATGGCACGCCTTGAGAAATTCCTGTGGCGATTGTTTGGCTCGCGTCAACTCAACACGGAACGCCGTGTCCAGTTGTACCCACAGCGCGCGCAACACCGCCTCGCCGATATACTCCGCGCCAGCCATCGGCGGCGCCTCCGCGGCTAGTGCGTCGAGTTCATGCGGCGGCGGCACGGCGATATCGGACGTGCCGCCTTCGGCCACATCTGGCGCGGCGCATAGCGCCGTGACATAGCGCGCGCCAAAATCGCGCCAGTAACCCAACGCCGGCGGCAGTGCGGCGCCTACCTCGCGCGCGCCGAGTTGCAACAGTGCATGGCCCGCGCCGCGCGCACTGGCGGCCGTCAGCCTATCCTGCAACGCTGCCTCAAGTACCGGCGCGCCGGTCTCCGGCGCAAACAGCAAATGGCCTTGTGGGGTGAGTAACGGAGCGAGAGGGCTGGCCATAATCCGATAATCAATGCGCGCACGGAAAAAGCGCGGGATTGGCGCTGGGTTTCACGAAAATCACTGAATGGCTCGATGGAAAGCGCAGATTGTATTAGAGTCCGCACTCATTTACAGATTTCGGGATATTCGTTCATGCGGCTTGGCGTGTTGTTGCCCCATCGAGGCGTAATTCTGCAATCGGCGCGGCGTCCGCCGGTGGAAGACTGCTGGACCATCGCGCGCATGTGCGACGACGCGGATATGGATGTGTGGGTTGGCGACAGCGTGGTGGCCAAGCCACGGCTGGAGCCGCTGACCACGCTGGCGTATGTGGCGGCAATGACTAAACGCGCGCGCCTGGGAACCGCGATTTTGCTGCCCGCGCTGCGCCAGGCGACGGTGCTCGCGCATCAGCTCGCCAATCTCGATCAGATTTCGCAGGGACGCCTGGTGCTGGGCCTCGGCGTGGGCTGGGGCATGCCGGCGATCGTGCGCGAGTGGGAGGCCTGCGGGCAGAATCACAAGCGCCGCGTCAAAGACCTCGAAGAACACATGACCGTGTGGCGCATGCTGTGGAGCGGCAAGCCCGTCACGTACGAAGGCAACGGCTTCAAACTCACCGAACACACCATCGGCCCGCTGCCGTGGAACGAGGAAGGCCCGCCGCTGTTGGTCACCGCGGGCAATCGCGGCGAGATCATTCCCGCGCAGATCGAGCGCGTCGGCAAATTCGGCGATGGCATCATTACCACGTATGTGAACGAAGACGATATTCGCACCTTGCGCGTGGCGTGTGGGGAGGCGATGGCGAAGCACGGTCGCCTGGATAACAATAAGCCAAATTTTCCGCTGTGCGTGTACACCACCATCCGCATGGAAAACGATGTCGCCAAGGCAGAATCATTGACGCACGCGTTTCTCGAAAAGTACTACGGTGGCGGCGTAAATTTCCGTGGCATGATGGGTCTGGGGCCGGCGTCAGCGGTGATCGACGTGATGAAACGCTACGAAGCCGCAGGCGTCACGGACTTGTGCATACGGCTGGTGGGCGAGGATCAGGTGGCGCAGTTGCAGCAGTTTATTGCCGAGGTGTTGCCGGCGTTGCAGGGGTGATTTCGCGGCTCGCGCGTGCTTGACCATGCCCTTGCCAGGATACTATTCTGGTCGTTCTGACTAATTTTTGTGGTGGAAAAGTGATTCCCTCAACTGCACGTTCACGCAACCGGCTGGGTTACTGGCCTTTGCAGGATGCCAAGGCCCGGTTCAGCGAACTCGTGCGCAAGGCCCGCAATGAAGGGCCGCAACACGTCACCCTGCATGGCCGCGAGGAAGTGGTGGTGATCGCCGCCGAGGAATTTCAGCGGCTCCAAGGCGATCAGACCGGCGCAGCGCTGATCGCGGCGTTGCAGGATTCGCCCTACCGTGACATTGAACCCGCACCCTCTCGGTCAACGAGGACGTGATGTTTAAATGGCGGCTGCTGGTCGAGGAAGGCCGCAAATCTGGGCATACTTACTCCCAGCCCGATCTCATTATCGCGGCCACCGCGCTACATCGTGGAATGACCATAGTGTCGCGGGATGTGGCCGATTACGCGCGCACCGGTGTGCCGGTGTTTAACCCCTGGACGGATTAACCGAGACAACCATGTTGAATTCGCATTGGAAACGAGTGGCTGTTGGCTTCGTGCTGGGCACCGTGGTCGCGCCAGTTGCCGCGCAAACCACTTCGACAGGCTCAGGACAGGCCTACCCCACCAAACCCATCCGCCTGATTGTCGCCTTCGCGCCCGGCGGAGCCACCGACACCTTTGCGCGTATCACGGCGGCGGAGCTCACGCGCGCGCTCGGCCAGCAAGTGATCGTTGAAAACCGTCCCGGCGCAGGCACCACTATCGCGGCGGAATTCGTGGCCAAGGCGTCCGCCGATGGCTACACGCTGCTGCTCACCGATTTATCGACGCACGCGATCATGCCGTCGCTGTATCACAAGCTCGGCTTTAATCACGCGCGCGATCTGGTCGCGGTGGCGCCGGTGTCGGTTTCACCGCTCATCATGGCGGCACACCCGTCGCTGGGCGCGAAAAACGCCAAAGAGCTGATCGCGCTGGCGAAAAAGAATCCCGGCATCACTTGCGGCAACTCCGGCGCGGGCACGGTCACGCATCTCGCGGCGGAAAAATTCCGCACGCGCGCGGGCATCGATCTGACTTCGGTCAATTTCAAAGGCGGCTCGACCTCCACCGTGTCGCTGCTCACCGGCGAACTGGCGCTCATCATCAACACCATCCCCGCCGTGCTGGAACACGTGAAGACCAAGAAGCTGGTCGCCATCGGCCTCACCGCCGACAAACGCGCGGCGGCGCTGCCCGATATCCCCGCGCTGGGCGAAACCGTGAAAGGCGTGGATGCGGCGGTGATCGCCGGCGTGCTCGCCCCCGCCAACACGCAGCGCGCCGTGATCGACCGGCTTAATGCCGAATTCGCCAAGGCGGTGGATGCGCCCAAGGCGAAGGAGATTTTTTTGACCAATGCCGCCGAGGCGATGAAGCAAAGCCCCGAAGCCATGCAGCGCGCACTGGAACAGGACGCCAAAACCTGGGCGGACGTGGTCAAGGTCACCGGCGTCAAACTCAACTAAGCACACTTTTTCAATCAGGAGACTCCCATGATCGAACTGCACTCAACCCCCACGCCCAACGGCCAGAAAGTGATGATCATGCTGGAGGAAACGGGCCTCGAATGGAAACACATCGATGTCAACATCCGCCTCGGCGATCAGTTCACACCGGAGTATCTGAAGTTAAGCCCGAACAATCGTATCCCGGCGATCGTCGACACCGACGGCCCCGGCGGCGGGCGTTACACCATGATGGAGTCGGGCGCGATTCTGTTTTATCTGGCCGAGAAAACCGGCCAGTTTTTGCCCAAGGACGCGCGCAAGCGTTACGACGTGATGCAGTGGCTGATTTTTCAGATGGCGCACGTGGGGCCGATGTTCGGCCAGGCGAATCACTTTAACAACTACGCCAAAGATAAAATTCAGTACGCGATCGACCGCTACAACAACGAGTCGATCCGTCTGTATCGCGTGCTCGACAACCGCGCCAAAGAAAGCGCGTGGATCGGCTGCGACGAATACTCCATCGCCGACATGGCGATTTATCCGTGGGCCAAGCTGCATGGCGACCGCGGCATCACCGAGGCGGAGTATCCGAACTTCATGCGCTGGTTCAACGCCATGAAGGCGCGCCCCGCCGTGCAGCGCAACGACAAAATGGCGCCCGAAATCCGCGCGCGCATGAATGCCGCCACCGAAGGCAAACAGACGATTAACCTGTACGACACCAAGGACAACGCAGCGCGGCTGGCGGGCGCAAGCAAGAGCTGATGACCAAAAACATCGCCTTGATCGTCGGCGCGGGCAGCGGGCTGTCCGCATCGCTTGCGCGCGCGTTCACGCGAGAAGGCCTGCGGTGTGTGCTGGCCGCGCGCCGCGCCGATAAACTCAAACCACTGTGCGATGAACTGGGCGCCACCGCTGTCGCTTGCGATAGCTCCCAACCCGCTCAGGTCGAGGCGCTGTTCAAACAACTCGACCAACTTACCGACGCACCGGCGGTGGTGGTCTACAACGCCAGCGGACGCGTGCGCGGCCCGCTGATAGGGCTTGACCCCAAGCTGGTCGCCGATGCAATCGCGGTCAGCGCGTATGGTGGTTTTTTAGTCGGGCAGGCGGCAGCAAAGCGCATGCTAATAAAAGGCGCGGGCACCATCCTCTTTACCGGCGCATCGGCCAGTGTGAAGGGCTACGCGCAATCGGCGACGTTTGCCATGGGAAAATTCGCGCTGCGCGGCCTCGCGCAAAGCATGGCGCGCGAACTCGCGCCGCAAAACATCCACGTCGCGCATGTGGTGATCGACGGCGGCATCAGTTCCGCCGAGCGCCCCGTGCCCGCCGACAAGCCCGACAGCCTGCTGCACCCCGACGCCATCGCGCAGACTTACGTCGCGCTCACCCAACAGCCGCGCAGCGCGTGGACCTGGGAGATCGAAGTGCGTCCGTGGGTGGAGAAGTTTTAGCCTGGCAGCAAAGCAACCACTTCCACCGTCGTTCCAGCGAAAGCTGGAACCCAGTACGTAACCCAAACGCAACATCTGAACGCCGTTCCAAGCCAGGAGACCGCCATGCCCTTCTACGAAAAAGGCAACGTCCGCATCCACTACGAAGAAGCCGGCACCGGCTTCCCGTTGTTCATCATCTACGGCGGCGGGCTCAATTCCAAAGTCACCTACGCCAATGGCCCGTTCGACGCGGTGGCGGAATTCAAATCCGAGTACCGCTGCATCAGCATGGACCTGCGCAACGCCAACGGCGGTCTATCCACCGGCCCGCTGGATTTTGATGCGCCGTGGGATGCGCACACCAACGATCAGCTCGGCTTGCTGGATCATCTGGGCATCGATCAATTTCTAGTGATGGGTTTTTGCATCGGCAACCCGCTGATCTGGAACATCCAGAAACGCGCGCCAGGGCGTATCGTCGCGGCGGTACACGCACAACCCAGCGCCGTGGACCCGAATCTTCCGGACTACTTTATCAAGAACAACCTCAAAATATGGGTGCCGACGCTCATCGAAACCCACCCCGAATTCAATAGGGAGATGGTCAACCGTTATCTCGACAAGATGTACAAAGGCGTGGATTTCGTGCTGACCGTGGATCGCGATTTCGTGCGCGCCAGCCGCACGCCGATGCTAGTGCTGCCCGACAACGTGCCGTCACATCCCTACGCCGTGGCGATCGAAATGACGCATCTCGCGCCCCAGGCGCAAATGAGTTTCTTCCCGTGGAAAGATAACAAAGAAAATGTGAAACTGGCGGTGCGGCATATCCGCACGTTTCTCAAGGCAAATCGACCGGATGGCAAATAAACTCAATATACGGAGACCCGCTTGGATAGCACTCGACGCACAATTTTGACCACGGGGGCGGCGGCGGTCGCGGCAGTCGCGGCGCCGCAGGCTTTGGCACAAGCGGGCGATAAAAGCCCAACGGGCGGCTCGTTTTATCAACGCGGCAACGTCCGCATACACTATCAGGATGTCGGCTCCGGCACGCCGTTGCTGATCATTCCCGGCGGCGGGCAAAACTCGACGATCAGCGCGATCACATCGAGCGCGCCGTTCAATCCCACGGAAGAATTCAAGAACGAGTATCGCTGTATCACCGCCGACTTGCGCAACGCGCCGAGCGGGCAATCCACCGGCCCGCTGGAGATCGACCGGCCATGGGATTCGTACACCGATGACCACCTGGGATTGATGGATCACCTTGGCATCAAGCGTTTCATGGTGCTCGGATTTTGCATCGGCGGTCCGTTTATCTGGAATCTGGTGAAGCGCGCGCCGGATCGCATCATCGCCGCGGTCGTTTCGCAACCGGTCGGCTTTCGCAAGGAGCTGCCGAACCATGCCTACGATAACTATATGAAAGGCTGGGGTCCCAATCTGGTGAAGCAGCGGTCCGACCTCACGATGGAGATGATCGAGCGTTTTATCGTCAGCATGTACGGCGGCGCGCGCGCCGATTTTGTGTTTAGCGCGTCGCGCGACGTGGTGCGTTCATGCCAGTCGCCGGTGCTGGTGATGCCTGACGACACCGCCGCACATCCTTTTGTGATCGCGATGGAATCCGCGATGCTGGCGCCGAAATCCGAGGTGAGTATGTATCCGTGGAAGGATACGAAGGACAAGATTCCACTGGCCGTGCGTCAGGTGCGCACGTTCATGCGGGCACATCGCTCGGCTTGAGTTTGCGCCTTCGGCGCGGGATACAACCTGGGTTCCCGCATCCGCTGGAACGACGGCGGTGGTGTGGCTGGCGTCTGCAATGACCTCTGCTACGCCGCCACCTCCGGCAGGTTCGCGTAGTGGCTTTCCAGCGCCGCGCCCGCGACAGTAGTGCGGTGCATTTTGCGGCGATACTTGGTTTTGTCGAAGGTGGTCGCGCGGTGCAGCACGCTGCGGTTATCCCAGATCACCAGGTCGTGTAAACGCCACGGGTGGCTGTAGACGAACCGTTGCTGGGTGCAGAACGCGGAGATCTCGTCGATCAGCGCGCGGCCTGCGTTTTGCTCGATGCCGATGACGGCTTGCGCATGCGCGCCGGCGTAGAAATTCTTGCGGCCATTCGCCGGGTTCGCGCGCACCAGCGGGTGCGTGACTGTGAGGCGCTTCTTTTGCTCTTCGTTGTAGGCGGGGTCGTTCACGTCGCCGGGCTTGGCGACGCGATGCACACAGGTCAGCCCGTCGAGCGCGGCCTTGCGCTCATCGGGGAACGCCGCGTACGCCGCGCGCGCGCTGGCGAAATCGGTGTTGCCGCCCACCGGCGGCACGATGCGCCCCGACAGCATGGAACACAGCGCCGCCACCGGCTTGAACGAACTGTCGGTGTGCCACGCTTCGTTGCGCAGCCGGTGAATCATGCCCGAGTCGTCGAGCGGCAGCAGGTTGCCGCTGGCGTCGAGGTTGGTCATCACCGCGATGTGGCCGGGCTGATAATTGTTCGCCGCGTGCGCCTCCATTGTTTCGAGCGCGCCCCACATCCGGCCGAACGCAATCTGCGTGTCGTCGTTGAAATCCTGATCGCGCACTACCAGCACCTGATATTCGTTGAAGGCATCCCAGATCACGCGAAAATCCTCGCGCGCCACCGGCACGGTGAGATCAACGCCGGTGATCTCGGCGACGAACAACGGATGCAGCGGTTTAACGTTGATGCGGCTTTTCAGGACGGCGGACATGGCGTTCTCCCGGCGTGGTTGCAGTGGCTTACGGATGCCATGCTACATCCGTGAAATGCAACATAGGCGCCCGTTTCATCGGCATGAACAGGTATATTTTAAGTATTTGTTTTTAAACAATTATTTACACGCGGCGCGCAGCACACGCCACGCGCAGGTACAACGAGAAATCAACCCCGCATCGCCTTCGCCTTCTGCGCCGCCGGACGATCCCAGCAGCGTTTCAACCACGCCTGCGTTTTCGGCCATTGGCCCAAATCGAGCACCAGCCCGCGAAACATCGCGCCAGCCACGTTCAGATCGGCGACGGTGAATGACGCGCCAGCCAGCCACTCGGACTTGCGTAGCGTGGCCTCCAGCACATCAAACGCCGCCACGCATTCATTCCACGCTTCTTTGGCGAGCTCGGGCTTACGCTCGGCTGCCGGCAAATCGCTGGTGTGGCGCGCGTGATTAACGATCTGGCGGTCGAGGCGGTCGGTTTCCCACAGGCTCCATTGCAACACCAGCGCCTCTATTTTCGGGGCAGCCGGGAGCAGCGGGCTTTGGTGTTTTTTCGCCAGATAAAAATTGATCGCCATCGACTCCGACAAAATGAACCCGTCGTCGTCGATCACCGGCACGCGCGCGTTCGGATTCAGCGCCTTGAATTCCGGCGTCTGCGTGCCGGGTGAGCGCGGCAGAAAGTCCTTGTGGGTGTACGCGATGCCGAGTTCGCCCAGCATCCACAGGATGCGCACTGCGCGGGATTTGGCGTGACCGTAGACGGTTAACATGATTTTCTCCTGGTTGATTGCGTGAGGGATGAGTGAGAGATGAGTGAGGGATGAATTAGGGAACGGAACGTTAATCCGGTTTCGCGCCGGAGAGTTTGACTGCTTTGCCCCAGCGGGTGATTTCTTCGTTGATGAAGCGGGTGAATTGTTCCGGCATGCCGGCGATGATCTCGACGCCCTGCGTTTCCAGCCTGTCGCGCACATCGGGCAACCTCAACAGGCGCCCGACATCCGCGTGTATTTTTGCGATCACCGCTTTCGGCGTCGCCGCCGGCACCACCACGCCCCACCAACCCGTGGCGTGGTAATCCGCATAACCGCCCTCCGCGATGGTGGGAAGATCCGGCGCGGTTTTTGAGCGCACGTTACCGGTCAGCGCAATGGCGCGCAGCCGCCCTGCCTTGACCAGGGCGCCCACCGCCACCTGCGTGCCGAACGTGCAACTGACCTGTCCCGACATCACATCGGTGAGGCCGGGCGCGAGCCCCTTGTACGGGATGTGCTGCATGTCGATGGCGGCGGTTGACTTCAGCAGCTCGCCCATCAGGTGCGCCGAGCCGCCGCTGCCGGTGGAGGCATACGACAAGCTGCCCGGCTTGGCTTTTGCCAGCGCGACCACGTCCTTGATGTTCTTCGCCGGCAATTGCGGCGCGCACACCATCAGGTAAGGCGCCGTGCCGATTTGCGTCACCGCCGCGAAATCGCGCACGGTGTCATAGGGCAGTTTCGGATATAGCGACACGTTGATCGCAAACGCCGTGGGCGCAAGCAGCAGGGTGTGGCCGTCGGGGTTGGCCTTGGCCACCAGATCGGTGCCGATCAGCGTGCCGCCGCCGGGGCGGTTATCCACCACCACTTGCTTGCCCCACAGGTCGGTGAGTTTTTGCGCGGTAAGTCGCGCGACAAAATCGTTGATCGCGCCCGGCGTGTACGGCACGATGAAACGCACCGAGCGGCTTGGGTAGTCGCCCGCGCTCTTGTCCGCGGCGATAGCGGCGGCGGGCAGGCAGGCGAGCGCATACAGCACTGAACGGCACAATTTTTTCGGCACGGCGGCTCCGGCATCTAAACAAATACAGCGGTTCCGGATTGTCACTGCGGCGTTGCGTGCCGTCAACGATTCACTTCAGGTGTTTTTTGAACGCCACGCAAGGATCGGACCGTCCGGATGCCGCCGTACGCAGCACCGCATCGAACGACGCGTCCAGCGCGGCAGGCGCGCCCGGTTCCAGATAGCCAACGGTCAGCGTGCGCTCGCGCAGCGCGGGGCTCAGCCAGCGCGGCACGCCGATATCCCGCCGCACGTGGCTATTGCCCGCGATCAGCACTACGCCACGCGATGCGTGTCTGGCCAATACCGACGCCATCAGCGCATCTCGCGCCAATTGCCCGCGCACCATGCCGGGCAGCGCCGATGGCGGCATCGCATTGCAGTGGCCGTCATCCATTTCGCGCTGCTGCGCGGATTGCAGCTCGGCGGGAACGGCGGTACTCAGCCCGAGTAGTGTGATCGTCTCGGCATCGAACACGGCGGCGTATCCGCCGCGCACCACTTTGACGGTATCCGCGGTGGAGAGGTTGGCGGCTATCAGAGGCACGCCGTATTCGATGGCCAGCTTAATAAAGGGTCGGTAGTACGCCCAGTGCCAGTTGCCGCCACGAACGCCGGCCGGCGGCGAGGCACTGTCAATCACATGCTGCGCGCTGCGCGGTTGCTGCTGGCGCGCGCGATCCATCTCCACTTGCCGCTCGTGATCGAATTGCTCCATGGCGATGGCGGGCCGCCAGCCCGAGGCAAACGCACGATGCAGCACCTCCAGCCGCAGGCGATGATGCTCGGCGTTATCGTGATTCTCGCCGAGCAGCACGATCGCGTTGCCGTTCAGGCGGGTTTCCCAGTCGTGGCGCGGTGCGCCGGCACATCCCGCGAGGACGGCGGCGCAGACAAGCCCGTGCATCGCACGCCACCATGAGCAGCGCGCTTTTGCTGGCGTAGGGGGCGGGCGCGCGATCAGTTTTTGGGCTCTCCGGCGACCAGATACGCCCACAACGCCTGAACGTCATCGGGTTTTAACACGTCGCCCCACGGCGGCATGGTTCTGACGCCATACGTCACCGAATCCACAAAGCGCGCGGGGTTGTCGCGTGGAAAGGTGGCGAGATCAATCGCCCACGGCGGGCCGATCATGCGCACGCCGTGGCACGATTCGCAGTTGCGGGCATAGAGCGCCGCGCCGCGCTGGATTTGTTCCGGGGGAAATGACGCGCCCCCCATATTTTGCGCCACGCTGCTTGCGCACGTGGTCAATAACAATAGTGCGGTGATGCCGTGCTTCATTCGATGAAAGCCCTTAGTTTGGCATCAACGCAAACGTCCACACCGAACTGCCGCTCGGCGCCACGGGCAGCGCCTGCCGGCGCGGCGAACTGCCGGCCACGCCCGACGCCACCGTCACGTACTGCACGCCTTTGTAAGTATAGGTGATCGGCACCGCGTTGATCGCGGAGCTGGTCTTGAACTGCCACAGTTGTTTGCCGGTCTCCTCGTCGAGCGCAATAAACTCTCCGGTGGGCTTGCCGGTGAAAATCAAGCCGCCGTCGGTCGCGAGCGAGCTGGCGGAATTCCCCACGTCGGTGATGGGCATTTTCCACTTGAACTTGCCGGTCAACGGATCCATCGCCACGTAATGGCCCACCACGTCACCCGGTTTCACCACGGCGTCACGACCGGCGGTCGCGGTATTGGGCTCGCCGAGCTTCTGGAATTTATACGGCACGAATTTTTGCGTGCGCGGCAGATCCCAGGTGTTGAAATACGCCAGATTGGTCTTGGGATTAAACGCAAACATCACGGCATTGGTGCCGCGCTGCGGATACACCGTGACTTCCTCGCCCTTCAACAAGCGATCCGCCACGTCGGTGAGTACCGGGCGGCCGGTTTTCAGATCGACATGCGTGGCCCAGGTCACGCGCGTCATCGGGTGCGCGGCGATCAGTTTGCCGTTGGTGCGGTCGATCACATAAAAGAATCCGTTTTTGTTGCCGTTCATGATGACCTTGCGCATCTGCCCGTCGATGCGCAGTTCCGCGAGCACCAGTTCGTTGGTGCCGTCCACGTCATACAAATCGTTTGGCGTGTATTGGTAGTGCCATTCGATCTTGCCGGTTTTCGGGCGTATGGCGATCACGCTGTTGGTGTAGAGCGCGTCACCGTTGCCGCGATATCTCGCGTCGTACGGCCCGGGGTTGCCCACGCCCCAATACACCAGATCAAGTTCGGCATCGTACGAGCCGTTCTGCCAAGTGGACGCGCCGCCGATCTTCCAAGCATCGGGAATCGACTCGGCGGTTTTCGGCCAGGTTTCATGGCCCGGCTCGCCCGGCGCGGGGATCATGTGCGTACGCCAAAGCTCCTTGCCGGTCTCCGGATCGCGCCCGACCAGAAAGCCGCGCGTCGCATGCTCGCCGCCGGTGGTACCGTTAATCAGCACGCCGTTGGCGATAAACGGCGCGGCCACGCCTTTATAGCCCTCAAGATGATTGGCAAACGGCACCTTCCAGATTTGTTTGCCGGTTTGCATGTCGAGCGCCACCACGAACGCATCGAGCGTGGTGCGATAGAGCTTGCCGTTGTAGAGCGTAGGCGCGCCGCGATAGATCGCGCCCGCGCTGGAGATGCGCAGCACCGCGCGGTCATACTCGACCGGCGTGCGCCAGATCTGCCGGCCGGTGGCGACATCGAGGGCGAAGGTCCAGTTGCCGTTCACAACGTACATCACGCCGTTGTAGACCGCAGGCTGCGCCAGTTCGCCGGTCTCGCTCATGGTGCTAGTCGCCCAGATTGGCACCAGCCGCCGCACATTGGATCTATTGATCTGCCGCAGCGGGCTGTACATCTGCAGCTTGGGGTTTTGCCCGAAGCTCAACACGTTTTCCGTGTTCTTGCCGTCGTTGAGCAACTCGTCGGCGGTTTGCGCCGCCACCAGCGCGGGCGCCGCCAACAGCAGTGCCGCCAGAAACTTTTTCATGTGCGTCTCCCCTATGTGAAAGCCAAATGACATTGAACAATACCGACGAACCCCACTGACGTAAATTACGCAACCATTTGTTTTAAAATGAAAAATTTTCTTTAAAGACCGGCGCTATTATGTCAGCCGGAAAGGGTAGCATGATTGCGAAACGCTTGCTTGTGACGCCATTCACGATCACCGTGCAACAACGTCGTTCGTGGGGCATCACAACACCCGTCTTCATACGTTCGGATACCTACGGTAGCGACCCTGTTGGCAGAGGAAAAAAATGCCGGTACCATCCAGCGCAAGGAGGATCCATGACCCAACCCCTTAGCGTTCTGATAGTAGAGGATTCGGCAGACGACGTTGATTTGCTTCAGCTCACGTTGCGGCGCTCGGGTTATCACGTGTTGTCGGAAACCGTCGATACGCCCAAGGCGATGCGCGCGGCGCTTGAGCGGCAGACATGGGATTTGATTACTTCCGATCACGGCATGCCGAACTTCAGCGCCCCGACGGCATTGGCCATAGCGAAAGAATTGCGGCCGGACGTACCGTTTATTATCGTCTCGGGTGACATTGACCTGAATCTGGCAGTATCGCTCATCAAAAAGGGCGCGCAGGATTACGTACAAAAGGGACAGCTCATACGTCTCGGGCCGATCATCGAACGCGAATTGCGCGACGCCAAGTTAAACCACGAACGTAAACTCGCCGAGGAAAAACGGCATGAGGGCCAAGCGCTTTTCCAGGCCATCGTAGAGAACGTCGGCGATCTGGTCGCGGTACTCGACCCCGAAGGGCGGCGAATCTACAACAGCCCCTCTTACAGTCCGTTGTTTTTGGACAAGTACATCCGCCGCGGCACGAACTCCTTCATGGAAATCCATGCGGAAGATCGAGAGCGGATCAAGAAGGTCTTTCGCAGAACCGTCGAAACGGGAGTCGGAGAACGTGCCGAGTTCCGGTTTACCCTCAAGGTCGGCACGATCCGGCACATGCAGTCGGATGGCCGGGCCATCAGCGGCGCCGATGGCAAGGTGTCCAAGGTCGTGGTGGTGTCTCGCGACATTACCGAACTCAAACATCTGGAAGCCGCGTTACGGGCATTGGCCGCCACCGATATCCTCACGGGCCTCCCGAATCGGCGGCACTTCGTCGAACAAATGGAACAGGAATTGGCGCGCTTACATCGCGACCAAGGGCGCCACACATCCGTATTGATGCTCGACGCTGATCATTTCAAGAGGATCAATGACACCTTCGGCCACGCCGCTGGTGACGATGTCCTCCGCCACCTCGCCGCGTTGATGAAAAACAAACTGCGCAAGGTTGACACAGTGGGTAGCGTTGGCGGTGAAGGGTTTGCGCTCATTTTGCCCGGCGCCGCGCTTCCCGCGGCCGAAGCGTTCGCCGAGCGGCTAAGGATAAACCTAGCCGCAAAGCCGGTGGCGCAAGCCGACAGAGTGATCCCGGTAACCGTCAGCATAGGCGTTGCGGAAATGGACGCCGGCGATGCGAGCGCCAACGACGCGATGATGCGCGCTGATCGGGCGCTCTACCGGGCAAAAGAAAGCGGACGCAACATGGTAGCGGTTGAGGCCTGAGACGCGTCAGCTAACGATCGGTTTCATTTCGCCGGAATCACCGGTAACAACAAATAGGCCTCGCGCCCGCCGCCCGCGTGCAGCGTGACGCCCCCGCCAAACACCCCTGCGGGACGGCTGTCGGCGTCGCTGTGCGTCATGCCGCCGGTGCCGCGCGTACCGTAGTGGAATTTTTTCGCGAACTCGGCGAGTTTGCCTTCGTATTCGTAGTCGCAGCCTTTCACCGTGAGCGCCACGCACCAGCCCTTGGGCACGACAATGCAACTGGTGACGATTTCGACTTGGCATTCGTAGATTTCGCCGGGGGTTAGCGGCTCGGCTTTATCGTGCGGGTGATAGGGCCGGTAGGGTTTGCTCTTGGCGGGATCAAGCGCGCGGTGCGAGGCGCGCAGCCAGCCGTTGGCTATCGGCGTATTCGGATCGGTGCTGCCCATGAAGGTGAGTTCCTTGCCTTGCCGGTCAAACACGCGCACGATCAAAAACAAATCCGCGTCGCGAGTGGTGGATGAAATAAACAGCTTGGCCATCATCGGGCCGGTGAGTTCGGTGTCGCGGTCCATCGGCAGCGTGGTGAAGGTAACACCCTTGCCCATGGCCTCATAGGTGACGTGGGATTCGTGCGCGCCGGTCCGGGCGCCCAGCGTTTGATTGGCGGCATTCAAATAAAACTTTGTCCACTGCGTGCGCGCCAGCGGCCACTCGTTTTCATGACGTAACACGAATTTTTCGCCGGGGTGGCGGATGTTAAGTTGCACGCGCGGCTGTTTCTCCCAACCTTTCTTGTCGCCTTTCAGATAGCAATCGAAAAAGCGTTTTTGCAGATCAAGGCCATAGGCATTGGAGAACACCGACCAGTGCGAATCGCCATGCACCTCCAGCCACTTCGGCGTGTCGGCGGGTGTTTCGGTGAAACCGTTGAAGTTGCCGCGCGGGTGGATGCCTTGCCCGCCCCAGTTGGCGCAGGTGAGCAGCGGCACGCGCACCTTGGATAAATTGGCGGTGCGTGATTGGTGCCAGTCATCAAAAAACGGATGCTTCTTTAATTCTTCAAAGGCATCAACGCGGTTCTTCGCCATCACTTCTTCGCTCAACGTCACCGGCCCCGCGACGGACTCCCCCGTGATGGGATTTTTTGCCGCCTTGTCGCCGCGCCCATACTGAATCATCACCACCTGATGTTTGGCCCAGCGTTTTTGAAACTCGCACAGGATGCCGCCGTGGTAGCCCGAGTCGCGGTAGCGGTCGTTCTGCCCTTCCCACGGAATAATCGCCGCCAGATGCGGCGGCGGCTTATCGAGGCCCGCCACACGCCACTGGTTGCTGGCGTAGTACGAAATACCGAGCATTCCCACGCGGCCGTTGCTCCACGGCTGCGTGCCCGCCCACTCGATGCATTGATAAAGATCTTCTATCTCGCGTTGCGAAGCTGGGTCCATGAAACCCGGCGACCAGCCCGCGCCGCGCGAATCGATGCGCACAATCGCGTAGCCATGCGGCACCCAGCATTCGGGATCGGTGGTCTCCCAGTTCTGAAATTTGTTGCTCGACATGTTCAGGATTTCAGGATGGTCGGTGACCATTTTCTCCCATTGCAGCGGGTAGCCTTCCTGATACGCCACGCCCTTGCCGTAGATGCCGTAATTCAAAATCACCGGGCACTTGGCGTTTGCATCGATAGGCTGATAGATGTCCGCGCGCAGCACCACGCCATCGTCCATGGTGATCGGTTGATGCCAGGTGATGCGCATGCCATCGCGGATTTCAGTGCGGCAGTGGGGGTTGGGTGTAGTCATCGGGCGCCCATTAAATAGTTGTTTAAAAACAGATAGTTATGTAATTATTATTGTGGTTGTAATCCGATAGCCTTGATCAGCTTGCCGTACTTTTCGTAGTCGGCTTTGATCGTCTGCGCGAAGGCTTCCGGCGATTCGGCGATCACGGTCAGGCCCAACGCGCCGAGTTTTTCTTTCATGTCGGGCGCGCTCATCGCGCGATTGATTTCCTGATTCAGCAGTGCGCCGATTTTCGGCGGCGTGCCCGCCGGCGCGACATAACCAAACCAGCGGCGCGAATCGTAGCCCGGCACGCCGGATTCGGCGATGGTCGGCACATCAGGAAACGCATTCTGCCGCGCGGGGCTGGTCACCGCGATCAGGCGCACGCGATTGGATTTAATAAACGGCATCGTCGCCGCAATGCCCAGTATCGTGGCGTCCATGCGTCCGGCCATCAGCTCCGTCATGATATGCACGCCGCCCTTGAACAGCGCATGCAGATACGTAAATCCCGCGCCGGTGCGCAGCATTTCAATCGCCATGTGCGGAAAGCCGCCTTCGCCGTTTGACGCAAAGCTCAGTTTGCCGGGATTGGCGTGGCCATGCGAGATCAACTCCTTGACGGTTTTGAACGAGACATTCGGCGCGGCGACCAGAACCAGAAAATTACTGGTGGAGTTTGCGATAGGCACAAAGTCCTTCAGCGTATCGTAAGGCAGCTTTTTATAGGTGTGCGGCTGCACCACCAGATTGCCGCCCTGGCCGCCGACGATCGTATAACCATCGGGCGCGGCGCGCGCGCCGAGTTCAAGACCGAGTTGCCCGGCAGCGCCGGAGCGGTTATCGACAACGATGTTCTGCCCCAGCCGCGCGGTAAGCGCGGGTGAAATCAGCCGCGACATGGTGTCCAGCGAGTCACCGGGCGGGAAGGGGATGATGAAGCGGATGGGTTTGTTCGGATACGGCTGCGCGTGCAGCGCGGGCGCGCACGCAAAGAACAGGAGCAAGTAAACCAAGCGATGCATGGTATGACTCCTCAACGGTAGCAACAGTGGCATTGTTGCCATGAGTCGCAACACTAACCACCGTCGTTCCCGCGCAGGCGGGAACCCATAAC
>CAWUUY010000398.1:0-8305 GCA_963924885.1 uncultured Burkholderiales bacterium
GCGGGCGTGGGCGCGGCGCTGGCGCTCTTGCTGGCAATGTGGAAGCGCATGAAGCCGAAAGAACTGTTCGAGGTGGTGCTGTCCGTGGGCCGCACCTCTGCCCCGTTGCTGATCCTGCTGTTTTGCGCCCAGCTCTACTCGCGCGTGTTGTCGATGACCGGCATCACCGGCATGGCCAAAGATTTTTTCTTGACCTCCGGTCTCGGCGTGTGGGGCGTACTGGCGGTGATGGTGCTGATCTGGTTCCTCCTCGGCATGCTGATCGATTCCATCTCGATCATTCTCCTGACGGTGCCGGTGTTCGCGCCCGTGGCAATGGCGCTGGGGCTGGACCCGCTGGCCTTCGCCATCCTCGGTATCCTGGCGATTGAAACCGGCTTGCTCACGCCGCCCTTCGGTATACTCGTCTTCACCGTCAAGGCGGCCTTGCCACAAGAGGCCTCGCTTAGCGATATATTCCGCGGCTGCGTGCCCTATTGGATATGTCTGTTGAGCGTGATTGTCGTCATCGCCGCATTTCCGCAACTCGCGACCTGGCTGCCGA
Organism: uncultured Burkholderiales bacterium; assembly: GCA_963924885.1. Taxonomy (GTDB): domain Bacteria; phylum Pseudomonadota; class Gammaproteobacteria; order Burkholderiales; family SG8-41; genus UBA5216. Next base: position 545 of record CAWUUY010000398.1, read on the forward strand.
GCCTGGGCAACGTGGTCGCCAAATAACTGGAGTCAATCGCATGGCCGCTTACTGGATATCCCGCTGCAAGATCAACGACCCGCTCGAGTATAAAAAGTACACCGACCTCGTGCCCGGCATCATCAAACAATACGGCGGCCGCGTACTGGCACGCGGCGGCCCCTATCAAATCATGGAAGGCACCGACAAATTCACCCGCTTCGTGGTGATCGAGTTCGACTCCCTAGAGCAAGCGGTGAAATGCAATAAGGGATCCGAGTATCAAGCCGCCGCAGCCTACCGCCGCGCGCCCGGCGTGGGTGAAGTCGATCAGATTATTGTCGATGGCAGCGACGCCACCAATTAACATCATGCCGCTACATCACCTTGAACATTTTTTGATTCAAACCGCTGACCTTGACCGCACGCGCGACTGGTACGTCAACACGCTGGGCATGCGCGTTGGCCCCAGTCCGGATTTCAAATTCCCGGTGGTGTGGCTCTACATCGGCGACACCGATGTGCTGCATTTGACCGTCGGCGGCAAAAACGTCAGCGACAATCGCAAGGCTTATCTCGGCCAGCAGTCCGAAGCGACGCATGGCTCCGGCGTGGTGGATCATGTGGCGTTTCGCGCCACGGGCTTGCGCGAGATGATGGCCAATCTGAAAAAACACAAAGTGCAGTTTCACAAACGCATGGTCAACGATCAGGGCTTGTTTCAGTTGTTCATGCTCGATCCGAACGGCGTTAAAGTGGAACTGAATTTCTCCAACGACGAAGTGCAAGGCGTAGAGCCCGAGTTAATGGCTGCCGCACTTCCATAAATTACCTCTTAAAAACAAATACTTAAGAAATATACACTATGGCTATCTACCCCGAACTCAAAGGCCGCATCGCTGTGGTCACCGGCGCGGCGCAGGGCATCGGCGCGTCCACCGCGCGCGAATTCGCCAAGCAGCACTGCCTTGTGGCGCTACTCGACATTGATGAAATCGGCGCACAAAAACTCGCCGCCGAAATCAAAGGCACCGGCGCGCGCGTAATTTGCGTGCGCGCCGATGTCACCGACGACACGTCCGTCACCGATGCGCTGGCGCGCGTGGCGGGCGAATTCGGCGGCATCGACATTGTCATCAACAGCGCCGGCGGTTACGGCAAACTCACCGGCGTGGAAGACCTGCCCATCGACGACTGGGACAGAACCGTGACGCTTAATCTGCGCGGCACGTTTTTGGTGTGCAAACGCGCAATACCGTATCTCAAAAAATCCAAGGCGGGCCGCATCATCAACGTGTCGTCGATTTCCGGCCGTACCCTGTTCGGCTCCACCTCGCCCGCCTACGCTGCGTCGAAAGCTGGTGTGATACAACTCACGCGCTTTCTGGCGATTGAGCTGGGGCCGTCGGGCATTACCTCCAACTCCATCGCGCCGATCACAACCCTGACGCCGCGCGTGCGCGCGCTGCGCACCGAGGCCAACATCGAAGCCATTGCCGCGCAAATACCGCTGCGCCGCCTGCCGGACCCGGAAGACCACGCCAACGCCATGGTGTTTCTGGCCTCCGACAGTGCGGCTTATCTGAACGGCGTGGCGCTGGATATCAACGGCGGACGGATTTTGATGTAATCACCTTGCTTTGTGATGGGTTTCACCCATCCTACGAGACCTGTTGTAGGATGGGCGAAACCCATCACCGATGTCTGTAACAACCCGCTCATGAGCGCATCCAGCCCGACCGCAGCCACCCGCGACCGCCTGAACCGGCCGTTGCGTGATCTGCGAATCTCGATCACCGACCGCTGCAACTTCCGCTGCACCTATTGCATGCCGAAAGAAGTGTTCGGCAAGGACTATCAGTTTCTGGAGCGCAGCGCACTGCTCTCGTTCGAGGAAATCACCCGCCTCGCACGCGTCTTCACCCAACACGGTGTCGAGAAAATCCGCCTCACCGGCGGCGAGCCGTTGATACGCCGTAACATCGAGCAGTTGATTGCGATGTTGTCGGAAATTCCCGGTCTCGATTTGACGTTGACCACCAACGGCTCGTCTCTCGTCAAAAAAGCCGCCACCTTGAAAAAGGCGGGGTTGAAACGCATCACCGTCAGCCTCGATTCACTCGACGACGCGGTGTTCATGGGCATGAATGATGTGGATTTCCCGGTGGCGAAAGTGCTCGAAGGCATTGCCGCCGCCAAGGATGCCGGGCTAACGCCGATCAAAATCAATATGGTGGTCAAGCGCGGCGTCAACGAGCAAAGCATCGTGCCGATGGCGCGTTACTTCCGCGAGCAAGGGCATATCCTCCGCTTCATCGAATTCATGGATGTCGGCCACACCAACGGCTGGCGCATGGACGACGTGGTGAGCGCGCGGGAAATCGTTGACGCGATCAGCAAGGATATGCCGCTCGAACCCGCCGACCCCAACTACACCGGCGAAGTCGCCGAGCGCTGGCGCTACAAAGACGGCGGTGGCGAAATCGGCGTGATTGCCTCGGTGACGCAGGCCTTCTGCTGCGACTGCACCCGCGCGCGCATTTCCACCGAAGGCAAGTTCTACACCTGCCTATTCGCCACCAGCGGCCATGATCTGCGCGCCTTGATCCGCGGCGGCGCATCCGACGAAGCGCTGCATGCCGCCATTGGCGACGTGTGGACCAAACGCGCGGATCGTTATTCCGAGATTCGTTCCTCGCAGACGTTGAAGCTGGAAAAGATTGAGATGTCGTACATCGGCGGCTAACGCCGCCTTCACTCTTAAAGTCATGTCCCCAAGAATCACCAACAGCACCCGCTCCCTCACCACCGAAGTCATCGCTATCAACGAGCGCGGCGAGCGCGTGCCCACGCCCATTGCCGGCGAACATCCGCTGACGCTCTATATCGACAAACGCGACATCGTCACGCTGATGACACTGGGCCAGGCCCCGGAAGCCCTCGCGCTGGGCTATTTGCGCAACCAGCGGCTGGTGCGCGCCATCGATGAAATCGCCGAGGTGCAGGTCGATTGGGATACCCATGCGGTAGCCATCACCACGCACCACGGGTTAAAGAACCTCGACGAAAAAATGCAAAAGCGCACGGTCACCACCGGCTGCGGGCAAGGCACGGTGTTTGGCGACCTAATGGAAGAAATCGATTCTATCCAACTACGCGACGATGTTTCTCTCAATGAAACTACGCTCTACGCCCTGCTCGACGCTGTGCGCCGCCATGAAACCATCTACAAAAGCGCGGGCGCGGTGCATGGCTGCGCGCTGGCCGATGCCAGCGGTGGCATCCTGATGTTCGTCGAAGACGTGGGCCGCCACAACGCGGTGGACGCCATTGCCGGCAAAATGTGGCTCGACGCTATCGACGGCTCCGACAAGATTTTTTACACCACCGGGCGGCTCACCTCCGAGATGGTGATTAAAGCCGCGCAAATGCAAATACCGTTTCTGGTATCGCGCTCCGGCCTCACGCAAATGGGCCACGACATCGCGGTTAAAACCGGCATCACCATGATCGGACGCGCGGTGATCAAGCATTATTTGCTGTTTACCGGTACGCAACGGTTTGTGAAACCCGTCGGCATGACGACATGACACATTCAACAACTGTTCGCCCTGAGCTTGTCGAAGGGCATGACTATGCGACAGGGCTTCGACAAGCTCAGCCCGAACGGGCGGGGTTAATCGAGCGCGTAGCGCCGTGATCCGTTCAACCATCACCGGCATCATCCTCGCCGGTGGCCAGGGCCGACGTATGGGCAGCGTCGATAAGGGATTGCAACTGCTGCGCGGCAAGCCCATGGTGCAGTGGGTGCTGGAACGTTTTGCGCTGCAAGTGGATGAGGTGCTCATCAACGCCAACCAGAATATTGAGCAGTATCAGACTTTCGGCCACCCGGTGATACCCGACGAAATAGGCGGATTCGCCGGCCCGCTGGCCGGGTTGCATCGCGGCCTGTCGGCGGCCACGCACGATCTGCTCGCAACCGTGCCGTGTGACTCGCCTTTTCTGCCGCTGGATCTGATCGCGCGCCTGCATGCCGCGCTGTACGAGCAGCAAGCCGACCTTGCCGTTGCGCGCACCGGCGACCAGCCCCATCCGGTGTTTTGCCTCACACGCAAATCGGTGCTGCCGGGACTGACCGCGTTTCTGGCAAGCGGCGGACGCAAGATCGACGCGTGGTATGCGGCGCTGAAGGTGGCAGAAGTGCAGTTTGATGATGAAGCCGAGGCGTTCAGCAACATCAACACGGTGGAAGAATTGCGCGGATTGGAGTCGTAACCCAGCGTCCCGGTGTCATGCCACCGGTTCTGCGGACTCCAACGCCGCATCGCGCAAGGCGGATTCATGCTGCACCGCTTGGTAGGATGCCACCGTCTCCAAACTCACCCGCCCCAGCGCACCGCCGCGATAATCCGTCAGCAGGGTAATCGCGGCTTTATCAAAATCCAGCGCCCCGCCCTTCAGCCGATAACCGCGCCGGGCGGCCACGGCCTCCACCACATCGACGCCATCCGATTCGCTCGTCGCCGCAAAGTCATAACGCTCGGCCAATGCCTGCGGATAACGCGCCAGCAAAACCTCTCCCAGATATATCGCTGCGTCGGATTCGAGATACGCCTTGATGCCGATGATGTGGCTGGCGGCCAGCATCAGCCCGGCGCTGGCCTGTTCAATTTTCGGCCACATCAGTCCCGGTGTGTCGGTCAGGCTTGCTTCGGACGACAGTTGATAACGCGCCAGCGCCTTGGTCACCGCCGGTTCATCGCCTACTTTGGCCACGCGCCGTTTCAGCAACGCATTAATCAGCGTCGATTTACCGACGTTGGGCACGCCCATCACCATCATGCGCAGCGGCTTGAAGTTGTCGTTGCGATGCAGCGCCAGCTTTTTGGCGGCAGTGACTACTTTGGCGGCTTCGCCGAGTTTTTTGCATGACAGCGCAATCGCGGTGACGTTTTTTTGCGCATTGAAATACGCGATCCATTCCTGCGTCACCGCAGGGTCGGCCAGATCCATTTTGTTGAGCACCTTGAGGCAAGGCCGCTGGCGATGCACGCGCAGCGTTTCCACCAGCGGGTTGCCGCTGGCCATCGGGCAGCGTGCGTCCAGCACCTCGACCACGACATCGTGGTCCGCCATCGCCTTTTTGGCCTCTTTGACGGCGACAGCCATGTGGCCGGGAAACCAGTTGATCGACACGTCCGTCCTTTACAGCCGCGCAAAACGCGGTTGCGGTTTGTCATCGATCATCACGTCCTCGACGAACATCGCCAAGGGCCGCACCCACATCGCGCCTTCGCCATACAAGGGGCGATAGACGACCATCATCTCGCGCGTTTCCGAGTGATGCGCCGTACCGATCACTTCGTACACATTGCCTTTGTAATGACGATAGCGACCGGGTTCAATCACGATTGCGCTCATCGGGCGACTCCGGCGTATGGGCTGCGTAGATGGGTGACCGCCATGGCGACAAGTTTACTAAATCAGGAACAAGAACCCAATTATATCATAAGTAATTGTTTTTATTGAATTATTTATGAAGGCCGTCATCGCACTGGCCGCGCAAGTATCAGGCATTACAGGTGTGGATACCGAACGCTCATCGAAGACTCATCGAACAATCAGGCTCTTGAAATCTTGCTGTTGAAGGCCGCTACGTACTTATCCGCGCCGCCGGATCCTGCCGGTAAAACAGCGCCAGTTGCGCGTACACATCGGGGTATTCGCCGCGCACCGCCAGCGGTATTTCAAAAAACACCTCGCTGATCACCGCGAAAAACTCACCCGGATTCTCGGCGGCGTATTCGTTGATCGCGGTGTCTTCCCAATCATCGACGCGTTTGCAGAAGTGTTCGTAGGCCGTGCTGAACGCGTTGCCCCACTGCTCGCGGCTCATGTCCGCGTGCAACGGCGGAAAGCCATTGGCGTCGCCATTGAGCATGTCGATCTGGTGTGCAAACTCGTGTATTACTACGTTGTAGCCCTCGCCCTCATTTCCTCTATTCGCCGCCCGCTGCACGTCCGCCCACGACAGCACCACCGTACCGTGACCCCACGATTCGCCGCTCATCGGAGCTTCGACCACATGCACCACCCCGGCGTCGTCCACTTCCTCGCGGCGCGCGACGAATTCGCCGGGATAAATAATCACCTCGGTCCAGCTTTTATACCAATCCAGTTCCAGATTCAGAATCAGCATGCAAGCCTGAATCGCAATCGCCAACCGCGCGCCGTTGTCGATGTTCAGATTACCCGCGGCGTTGATGGGCTTTTCGGCCAAAAACAGAATGACCAGATTCTTAAGCCGGGCACGTTCATCCGTGTTGAGCACGCGGGTGAAGTTATAACTCGCCAGTTCGCGCTGCCACGCGGCCTCATCAAGGTGCGCCTCGCGCAACGCCCGTTCACGCCGGCGCTTCTTGAAATAATTCAACATAAACAAATACTTATACAATAGGCAGCTACAGCGATTTTTGCCCGTCGCCCGATTCCACCACTTTCAGCAGAGGTACCGTTTTTTCTTCCAGTTCAACGCCTTCGATCTGCGCGAAGCGCTGCGAGATTTTTTTGCTGCTGATCTGCACCTGCTGAGCATCCTCGTGCGCCTGACGCACGTGGTCGGCGAGCTTGCGCATACGGTCGTCGAAGCGGGAGAAATCCACACCTAGCTTCACCAACTCATCCTTGATGACGTGGATTTGGTTGCGTGTTTCCACATCTTTTAACACCGCGCGCGCGGTGTTGAGCACCGCCATCAGCGTGGTGGGCGACACAATCCACACACGTTTGGCGTTGGCGTATTCCACCACCTCCGCGTGATGCGCGTGAATTTCGGCGAACACCGCTTCCGCCGGCACGAACATCACCGCGCCGTCCGAGGTTTCACCGGCGATGATGTATTTGCCGCTGATCGCATCGACGTGGCGCTTGATGTCGGCCTTGAATAGTTTTTGCGCCAGGGTGTAATCGAGCTCGCTCGATTCCGGCGCGAACATCTTGTGATAATTTTCCAGCGGAAACTTGGAATCCACCGCCACCAGCCCGGTGGGCGCGGGCAGGCGCAGCACGCAATCGGCGCGCGTGCCGTTCGACAGTGTGCATTGCATCTCATAGGCACTGGTGGGCAGTACGTTGCGCACCAGCGCCTCCAACTGCACCTCGCCGAAGGCGCCGCGCGCGCGTTTGTCGCCCAGCAGTTCCTGCAAACTCAACACGCTACCGGTGAGGCCGTCGATTTTTTTCTGCGCTTCGTCGATGGTGGCCAGGCGCGCCATCACGTTGACGAACGTTTCATTGGTTTTCTTGAAACCTTCGTCCAGCCGCTCGCTCACTTTGCCGGAGATTTGATCCAGTCGTTCGTCGATTTTGGCATTAAGCGAGCGCGTGGTCTCACTGAGTTTTTCGGTCATCGCCTCACGCTGTGCGCCGAAATTCTGCGTCAGCGTGAGTTGCAAGGCGTGCAGCGTGTCGCGCGTTTGCTTGAGCTCCACGCCCACCGCGCCGCGCAGCCGTTCGCTGGATTCCGCGACTTGTCCGCCGACGCGATCACCCTGCTGCGTGAGGCCGCCGTGCAGATCGACCAGCATCGCGCGATGTTTCGCTTCGAGGCCGCTATCGATCTGCGCCGAGAGCGTTTCCAGCACGCGCTGCTGGACTTGCGCCTGCGCCCGCAGACGCAGGTACATCAGCACCAGAGCAATCAGCACGGCTGACACCAATACAATGAGTATGATATCGATCATGGCGTGAGTATAACGCGCGGCGTTTGACGCTTACGCC
>CAWUUY010000399.1:0-7620 GCA_963924885.1 uncultured Burkholderiales bacterium
CGGCATGGATTCCCGCCTGCGCGGAAATGACGGGCTTGGTGTGCAGTGCTCTCGCTGAAATTTTGAAGGCATAGATGTCACGACACCACCGCCATCACCGCGCGCAAACCCCACATCAGCAGCGTCAACGCCAGCACAAACATCAGCACATCCACGCCGCGCCCGCGCCAGCCGAATTCCGCGAGGATGTTGCGCACGCCAATCGGCGCATGCACCGCCACCGCCGCCACGAACAACACGTAGAAACCGCCCCACGCCACGCTGCCCCGTGTGCGGCCCAAAATCTCCGCCGCCGACAAGCCGTTGCGCACGGCGTAGATAATGGTGATGAGATGCACCACCACACACACCGCCAGCAGCATGGCGCTGATACGCTGCGCACCCCACAGCAGCACCTGCGAACGCGTGTTCATCAGAGTTCGCCTTTCAGCGTTGCGCTCAGTATCATGCGCTTTAAACCCGCGATGCCGGCGGTGGGTGAAATGCCTTTGGGGCAACGCTCGGTGCAATTCAGATGCGTGTGACAGGCGTGGCAACCGGCGTCACCCGCCACGGCGGCGAGCCGCTCTTTTTGCGCCACGTCACGCACGTCATTCGCCAGCGTCCACGCACGGCTTAACGCGGCGGGACCAAGGTAATCGGGCTTCCACGTCACCACTTCGCACGAGCTGTAGCACACGCCGCAGCCGATGCATTCAATCGCGGCGTCCACCGCCTTGCGCTGCTTTGATTCGGGTTTGACCTCGGCGAAGGCATCCTTGCGCGTTTTGTCGCCGGTGAAGCGTCCGCGCGCCTTCGCCCACTTGTCAAAAAATTCTGTCATGTCGGTGACGACATCTTTAATCACCGGCAGGTTACGCAGCGGCGCGATTTCCAGCCGGTCATCGGGCGCTACCTTCGATACATGCGTGCGGCAGGTCCAGCGCGACACGCCGTTCACCGACATCGCGCACGAGCCGCACACGCCCACGCGGCAGGCAAAGCGATACGCGAGCGACGGATCCAGCCGCCGCTGCACATACGTCACCACGTCGAGCACGGTCTGGCTTTCGAGACGCGGGACGTCGTATTCCTGAAACGCACCGGCTTCGGCGCCGCGCCAGATTTTGACTTTGAGTGTGCTCATACGATCAATGTGCTCCACCGCTGGCCGCCGCCACGAGCGACACCGTCGGCGCAGGCATACGTTCGATCATCACGTTGACGCACGAGGGCAATGCCGAATTCAGTGAACGCGCCAATGCGCCCGGCAATTCAGCGGCGCTGGTGACGCGCTCGCCGTAACCGCCCAGCGCCACCACCGCTTTTTCATACGCCACGCCGGGCAGCAATTCACAACCCACAGTACGCGCTTTGCCATAGGTGCGCAACTGTATCTGGTATTCGGCGTTCCAACACGAGTCGTTGCCCACCACGGCGATGAATGGCAGCTCATGCCGCACCGCCGTATCGAACTCAGCCATGTGAAACCCAAACGTGCCGTCGCCCAGCACCGCGACCACGGTGGCGTTGGGGCGCGCAACACGCGCGGCCAGCGCAAACGGAATCGCGCTGCCGATGGAACCTGCCGTGCCGTTGATGATGCGCGTGGAGGCACTCAAACACGCCTGCGCCCACTGGCCGAATTCGCCGCCATCAACCACCAAGATCGGATCGTCCGCGTCATCGAGAATTTTTTGCACCGCGCGACCGATTTCCAATGCGTGCACGGTGTGTGGTGACGTTGCAGTTTGGGTTTTCCATGCGGCTGGGCGATAGGTTATTGCCTCCATCAGGGATATTACGTAACCATTTGTTTTTATTAACTTTTTATCAATAACCCCAATGAGGCTTTGAATTGCCGCCGGCGCATCGGCAACCGCGCTCAACACCACGCGCTCGCGCTTCAGCACGGCTATCGATTGCCGCAACACCGAGATATCCGCATCAATCACGATAAACTTGCACTGCGCATTCACCGCAGGCGGTTGCGCGAAACGCAGGGTGTAGTCGGGCTGCTTGCCGATCAGCACAATCAAGTCGGCTTCCGGTAGCACGTCGCCGAACGCGCCCAGGCACGGATCAGCGATGCCGCGCGGGCTTTCCATGCACACCACGGCGACACCGGTGGCGGCACTCAGTTGATCGCGCAAAACCTGCCCGCGCGCGCTTGCAAGTTGCGGGCCGGTGATAATCAGCGGGCGTTGCGCACGCGCGAGTGCGTCGAGCAAAGCTTGCACATCCGCGGGCGCCAATGTTTGCGCGGGAGCATGAAACGCATCCACGCCCGGCACGCACTGCTCTGCGTTGTTCACCGTGTTTTCCAGCACATCAAACGGCAAACTCAGATGCACCGGCCCCGTCCGTCCGCTGCGCGCAATGCGCATGGCGCGCGCGATGTCGTCGCCGAGCGACGCCGCACTGCGCGCCGTGAACGAGGCTTTGGTTACCGGCACGGCCATCGCGGCCTGTGCCATTTCCTGAAACGCGCCGCGCCCCAGTTGATTCAGCGGCGCGTGGCCCGACAGCATCACCAGCGGCGATTCGGCAGCGAGTGCGGTGTACAACGCGCCGATACCGTTGGCGTGACCGGGCCCGCCGGTAAGCAACGCAATGCCCGGCTCGCCGGTCAGACGCCCCCACGCGTCGGCCATATGCACCGCTGCGCCTTCATGGCGCACGTGCGTGATGTTGAGTCCTGCACCAAGCGCCGCGTCGTACAGCGGCATGATCTGATTGCCGGAAAGTGAAAACAACTGCCGTGCGCCCGCGCGCGCCAAGGCGTGCGCGAGGATGTCGGCGCCACGGTTTTGCATCACCGCCACGAAATTTCCCGGACTACGCGCTCTCGTACAAACGCGTCATCACAAATTCGTTGTGTCCCAGCGCCTCGGCTGCGGTGAGGCGTCCGTTACAGGTGCGCAACATGATGTCGATCAATTCGTCGCCGGTCTGGTCAAGATTTTTTTCACGCTGGAGCAAGCCCGAACAATCGTGATCGACGTGTTCGGACATGGTGCGCACGGTGCGTGGGTTCGCGCAGAGCTTGATGACGGGAATGATCGGGTTGCCGATCACGTTGCCTTGGCCCGTGGGGAACAGATGCACCACGTAGCCCGACGCCGCGCACAGCGTCACCATCTCGGCGGCGGCGGACGAGGAATCCATGAACCACAGGCCCGGTTTGGTCGGCATTTCGGCTTTGTCGAGCACGCCCACCACCTTGCACTTATGGCCGATTTTCTGAATGTTGCCCAGCGCTTTTTCTTCGATGGTAGTCAGGCCACCAGCGATGTTGCCTTTGGTCGGCTGCGAATCGGACAGGTCGCTGGTCTTGTGGCGCTCGATCACCGCCTGATACCGGTCGAACATTTTCATGAACGCCGCGCGCACTTCGGGTGTGGCGCAACGGTCGGCAACGATGTGCTCGCCGCCGGTGATTTCGGTGGTTTCACCGAAGCACATGGTGACGCCCAGCGGATCGAGCTTGTCGAAGGCATTGCCCACGGTGGGGTTCGCGCCGCAGCCGGAGGTGGTGTCGGATTCGCCGCACTTGGTGGATACCCACAGATCGCTGATCGGGCATTCGACGCGGTGTTTTTCAGACGCCCACTGCACGTATTCTTTCGCCACTTTGGAGGCGCGCAGAATGGTGTCGTGATCGCCGTGCAGTTCAATACCGAAGCCGGTTACCGGCTTGCCGGTTTTGGCGATGGCCTGGACGATGCGATTGGTCCATTCTTCTTCAATGCCGATCACCACCACGGCGGCGACATTGGGGTTGCAGCCCGCGCCGATCAGCGTGGCGAAATGCAAATCAAGATCAGCGCCGAATTGCAGGCGACCATACGGGTGGCCCACCACGGTAGTGCCTTTGATGTTGTGCGCGACGGCTTCGCACGCGGCGTTCGACAGGTCGTCGAGCGGCAGAATGATGACGTGGTTGCGTACGCCGACACGACCGTTCTCGCGGCGATAGCCCATGAAGGTAGTTTTGCTGTTAATCATTTTTTTACCTCTTGAAGAATGAAGGGTGAATGCGTGAAGGGGCAAACCCTTCGATCACCAACGTTTGGTTTTGACGTTGTGCACGTGCACGTGTTCGCCGACCTTGATGTCAGCGACGGCTTTGCCGATGTCAAAGCCGTACTTCCACACGGTGTCGCCGTTCTTCAGCGGCTTGGTGGCGACTTTGTGGCCGATGGGAATATCGGTAAGGGCTTTCACGGTGACGGTGGAGTCGTCTTCCATCAGCCAGCCGGTGAGCTCCTGGCCGGCCTTGATGCCTTCAACCACGGCTACACCTGCGGAATCTTTTTTATCGTGAACCAGAAAATGAATCATGTTCGCTCCTGAACTATCGTGAAATGCTGCGGAAGATGGATTTTATCCAAAAAAGAGGCGACCGAAGTCGCCTTTTTAAAACCGCATGGAATTGCGCGGTTACTTTGCGGCCTCAACCGAAGCCTCCGCCGGGGCCGCCGTCTGAACCTCGGGCAGCATTTCGGGCACCGCAGCTGCAGAACCCCGAACGGCGAGCTTCTCCTTGATGCGCGCGGCCTTGCCGGTGAGCTTGCGCAAGTAATACAGCTTCGAACGGCCCACGTCGCCGCGGCGCTTGACCTCGATATTGGCAATCAGCGGGGAGTAGGTCTGGAACGTGCGCTCGACGCCCTCGCCCGAGGAAATCTTGCGCACGATGAAGTTGGAGTTCAGGCCGCGATTACGCCTTGAAAGCACCACGCCTTCGAAAGCCTGCACGCGTTTGCGCTCGCCTTCGACCACTTTGACGCTGACCACCACGGTGTCGCCCGCCGAAAAGTCAGGGATTTTTTGCCCAAGCCGGGAGATTTCTTCGTTTTCGAGTTGCTGTAACAAGTTCATTTTGCTGCTCCTTGTGCTTCGTTTCTGTATTCTTCCAATAGCTTGCGTTCGTCATCGCTCATGCCGCGCGCCGCCAGCAAATCCGGACGGCGTGTCTGCGTCCTGCCCAATGCCTGCTTCAGGCGCCAGCGTGAGATGTCCGCATGGTTGCCCGACATCAACACCGGCGGTACCGCCATGCCTTCGTACACTTCAGGTCTCGTGTAGTGCGGGCAATCCAATAACCCGTTCACAAACGAATCCTGCGCCGCCGACTCCGCATCACCCAGCACGCCGGGCAACTGCCGAATCACCGCATCCATCAACACCATCGCCCCCAACTCGCCGCCCGACAGCACGTAATCGCCTATCGAGATTTCCTCTGCACCTTCTGCTGCCAGCCGCGCGATCACGCGTTCATCCACACCTTCGTATCGCCCCGCCAACAACACCAAACCCTGCTCCGCCGCCAGCGACATCACCAGCGCATGCGTCAGCGGCTTGCCCTGCGGTGACAGGTAAATCACCCGCGGCTTGCGCACGCCCGCGCTCAACTGCCGCTGCCGCGCCGCATGTACTGCCTTGTAGAGCGGTTCGGCCATCATCACCATGCCGGGGCCGCCGCCATAAGGCCGGTCGTCCACCGTGCGGTGCGTGTTGGCCGCGAAATCACGCGGGTTCCACGGCAAAAACTGGTACAACCGCCGTTCATTCGCTCTGCCGGTAATGCCCGACTCGGTCACCGCGTCGAACATCTTCGGAAACAGCGTTATTACATCAAATTGCAGCATGCTCGTTACGTCCGATCAGGGCCGGCTAGTTTAATAGTCCGCGCCCCACTCAACTTCGATCAAACTCGCTGCAATATCCACACGCTTGATGACATCCGCAATGAACGGGATCAACCGCTCCTGTTCCTTAATCGCGTGCTTATCGCCATCAACCGCACTTTGTTGCACTACCTGCACTACCATTACATCATTGGCGCCGGTTTCCATCATCGAGGTCACGACACCCAAATCCAGCCCCTCGGTATTCCTTACACTAAGACCGATCAAATCGGCCCAGTAAAACTCGCCTGTGGCCGCTGGCGGCAGTAATTCACGCGCCACCGCTACCTGCCGGCCCTTTAACGCAGCCGCCTTGTCGCGATCATCCATCCCCGCCAGCTTCGCCACCACATCGGCGCCCTGCGCCTGTGATTGCTCTACCTTGACTTCGCGCCACTCGCCGTCACCCGAAACCCACCACACCGGGTAAGCGGCCAAACTATTGGACCCGTGGACGGCACGCGTATACGTCTGAACCCTGATCCAGCCCTTGATTCCAAACGGAGCACTGATGTGCCCCATTTGCACCAGCTTCGGCGGTACAGCCGCGATCTCAGGCAGCCACAGGGGCCGCAGCGGGAGCACCGGCGGCCTTGGCATACTGCTTCACCAGACGCTGCACGGTGTTGGACGGTTGCGCACCCACCGACTGCCAGTGCGTCAGACGCTCGCGGTCAAGGCGAAACGTTTCGTGGCCTGCCGGCGCCTTGGGGTCGTAAAATCCCACACGCTCGATAAACCGACCATCGCGGGCACGACGCTCGTCCGCAACAACGATGTTGAAAAAAGGACGCTTCTTGGCGCCGCCCCGCGCTAAACGAATCACTACCATTGGGAAAATCCCTTACTTTAGGGTAAGCCGCCACCAATAGAACAACGTAGCTAACAACCTAACAACGCCACACACTGGGACGGGGAAAATCGGAAAGGCCGTGATTTTACGACACTTTTTACCCTTGAAGCAAGGAAAACCCCCGGCGCGGCGCGGGGTACGACGGCATAGAATTACCCTACCTTTTCTCTTCGTAAATTGTTGTTTTTATTGAATATAATTGAATTACATCGACAGGAAAACCACCATGAGTCCAGACAACGCCCGCGACCTTGACCGTATCCAAAAAACCACACAAACGCGCTTCGGCGAACCCATCACCGCTCCGTCCGGCGTAGCCGGCGCGGACGAACTGGTGCGCATGCTCGAACACAGCTCGCACCGTAAGTGGACCGAACAGCCGGTTGAACCGGCGTTGCTGCGACTGCTGTTCGCCTGCGCGCTGTCGGCGCCGTCGAAATCCGATTTGCAGCAGGCCGACATCATCCACGTGATAGACCGCGAAAAAATCAAGGCCATCGCCTCATTTATCCCCGATATGCCTTGGATCAACGACGCTCCGGTGTTTTTAGTGTTCTGCGGTAACAATCGCCGGGTCCGCCAGATCGGTGAGTGGCGGGGCAAGCCTTTTGTGAACGAACACCTTGATCACTTTATGAACGCTGCAGTTGATGCCGGTTTAGTGTTGGCGCAGTTTATTCGCGCGGCCGAGGCCGTGGGTTTAGGCGTTGTGCCCATCAGCGCGGTGCGTAATTACTCTCGCGAAACCAGCGACCTTCTCGGTTTGCCAGAGGCGGTATTCCCGATCGCAGGCTTGTGTGTTGGCTACCCCGTTGAAGGCGGGCGCATTATCCCCCGGTTGCCACTGGGTACGACGGTGCACACAGACCGTTTCGACGAAGCGGATGTTCGCGCGCAGATCGACGAATACGACCAGCGCCGTCATGCGTTGTTTCCGTTGCGTAAACAACGCTACGGTTCGCGCTACCCAGATGTTGAGTTCAATGGCTGGTCAGAAGATAAAGCCCGCCATTATTCAATGCCTGAGCGTGACAATTTTGGCGAATATATTCGCGCACAAAAATTTAGCTTGAAGTAACGTTTTCGACTCCAGCG
>CAWUUY010000400.1:0-6742 GCA_963924885.1 uncultured Burkholderiales bacterium
GCCGTTTGCGGTGGGCGGGCCGACCGATGTGATGGCGCGCATCGTCGGGCAAAAGCTCACCGAACTGCACGGGCAGCAAGTGGTGGTCGATAACCGCGTTGGCGCGGGCGGCAATATCGGTATCGGCATCGCCGCGAATGCCACGCCCGACGGTTACACGATACTAGTGGTCAGTTCCGCGTATGTGGTGAACCCCGGGCTGTATTCGAAAAGCGTTTACGACCCGGAAAAAAGTTTTATCCCGATTTCCAAAATGGTGGCGTCGCCGAACGCGTTTATCGTAAACCCGGCGGTACCAGCGAAGTCGATGCAGGAGCTTGTTAAAGTCATGCAGACGAATCCCAAAAAGTACAGCATGGCCACACCCGGCGTCGGCACCACGCCCGATCTGTCGGCGGCGTTGTTCCGGCTCGCGACAAAACTTGATTATCCGACTGTGCCGTTCAATGGCGCGGGGCCGGTGGTGGTGGCCATCCTCGGCAATCAGGTGCCCATCGGCTGCGCGGCGATTACGCCGGCGGTGCAGCACATCCTCGCGGGACGCTTGCGCGCGCTGGCGGTGACGAGCGCGAAGCGTTCGCAGGCGCTACCCGATGTGCCCACACTGGCGGAGGCCGGATTCCCCGGTCAGGAGTCGGACACCATGCAGGCTATGTTGGTGCCGGCGGGTACGCCGCAAGCCATCGTGAAGCGGCTGCACGCCGATGTGGTGAAAATTCTCGCGCAGCCAGACATGCGCGAGCGGCTTGCCGGGTTGGGCTTTGAAATTGTCGGCAACAGCCCCGACGAATTTGCCGCGCAGATACGCACCGAAGTGGCGAAGTGGAGCAAGGTCATCAAGGAAGCCGGCATCAAGGTGGATTGATGGGCTATATTCATAAATAGTTTTTATAAACAAATACTTATATAAAATTTGGCACATGGGGACATGGACCACCGTGCAGCACGGGGTTGGCCAGACAGTGACGCTACGGTGTCAGTGATTTTCTGCGCCACAGCAGATTAAAAATCACCAGCAACACCACGAGTATGCCTGCCGCGATCAGGGAAAAAAAGGTGCCATTCCCGCCATTTCCGGAAACTGTTTTTGTCCCTGCGTGGTGAATAGGCCCCATGCGCCAAAAGGGACGAGAAACACAATGGCGGCAACGGCCGCGGTGTTGAAGCTCCGTCTGAAATTAAGCGGCGCGCCGCCGATCGTTGAGAACAACAACACCAAAGCTGAAATGCCGCCCGACCACAACAACCAATCACTGGTGTCGTCCGTCATCGGGTCTTGCACCATCCATCGGCCGGCCACATAAATCAGCACTGACAGCAGCAGCAGGCCGAAGCTGATTTGCGAAATCGTTTTTTTCATCAGCCAGTGGGCGGATATTGACGCGCGCTTATCGCGCCGTTTGCCGCGTATATCCAGATGAAAATCGCGCCGCTCACACCGGCAACGCCGGTTCACTCGCGCTGACCGGCGCTTCGAGTTCATAGGTGTTCATGTTGTAGGCCAGCATGGCGTAACACGCCACCAGATTGGTCAGAGCCAGCGTGCCGCGCTGTCCGAGGCAAGCCGTGGCGCGATCAAATGTCGCGCGGCTGACCTTTCGGCCGCGCAACAGCTCCTGCGTGAAATCAACGGCGCATTGTTGGTCCGCATCCAGTCCATTCATCGCGCGTTTTTCGCGTAGGCCGTCGATAATGTCGCCGCGCACACCGATCGCGCGCGCGGCGGCGGCGTGAGCGTGCCAGATGTAGGCGCAGTCCATCTCGCGCGCCACGGTAATCATCACCAGCTCCTGTAGTTTTTGCGGCAGGCTTGCTTCGTCGCGCAGACACAGGCGCAGCGATTCGACGCGTTGCGCGACTTCCGGCAAGTGCAACAGCAGCGCGTAGGGGCCGGTGTCGGGTATGCCGCCGCGCACCTGCACAAAGTGGTCAAACGCCGGACGTTCCGGGGCGGAAATATCGTTGGTGGTGACAAACGGAATACGGGCCATGAGACCTCCCTCTGGTTGCTTTAAAAAAATATCATGCGTCGTCGATTGCACCTTCGCCCGCAGATCGGGTGGTGTCAAGCCGCACGATGCACGAAGGAAGAGAAATCGCTGGTTTTCCACATCCTGTGAGCCTTGGTAGACGACAGGCAGACCGGCTTATATGATGGGTAAAGTATGCAAACGCCGGACGGAGGCAAGCCATGCAAGCGCAACCACATCAGCTCATCAACGCGCCCTGCGCCTGGAGCGGCGCTGAAATGCAGAACAAGACGGACTGGCTGCGGCCGTTTCGCGCCGATGAACTGGCGGAAATCGATGCCGCGCTGGCGTCGGTGAAGCATCGCGGACTGGATTTGTTCGACATCTCCAAGAGTGATTTTCCGCTGCCGAATTTTTCGCGCGAGTTGGCGACTATCGCGCGGGAACTCGAGTTGGGGCGCGGTATGATTATGCTGCGCGGCCTGCCGCTGTCCTACACGCCTGATGATCTGCGCACGGTGTACTGGGGCATCGGCACATACCTCGGCGCCGCCGTGTCGCAAAACAAAAACGGCGAGATGCTCGGCGTGGTGAAGGATTTTCAGGAGGCGTATACCAATACCACGCGGCGCGGCTCGAAAACGTCCGCCATGCTGCAATTTCACAGCGACCGCTGCGACGTGGTGGGCCTGCTGTGTGTGCGCAAGGCGAAAGAGGGCGGCGCCAGTCGCATCGTGAGCGCGGTGACGATGCACAATGAAATCATGCGCCGCCGTCCGGATCTGATCGGCTTGTTTTACGACGACTGGGATCACAGTTGGCAAGGCGAAGAGCCGCCGGGCAGCAGGCGCACGCAGCGGCGCCCCATTTTTACCTGGCGCGACGGCTATTTCTCCGGCTTGTTTTCACCGGCTTATGTATGGTTTGCGCAGGATTTTCCGGAAGTGGCGCGCCACACGCCGGCGCAACTCGATGCGCTGCACCTGTTTGACGAACTGGCCGACGAACTGGCGCTCAATATGCATTTCGAGCCGGGCGATATTCAACTGCTGAATAACCACGTGATCTATCACGGGCGCACCAGCTTCGTCGATCACGCGGAGGCGGACAAACGCCGCGTGTTGCTGCGGCTGTGGCTGTCGGCGCCGGGCAGCCGTCCGCTCGCGCCGACGTACAAGGAAGTGTTCGGCGGTATCGAGGCCGGCGAACTGCGCGGCGGCGTGCCGTGCCGCGAAGGCTGGTGGCGCGATGTCACGCAGTACCGGCAACAGCGCACGGGCATCCATGCGAAGCAGGGTTTGAGTTGGTGAGGTTGCGGGTTGCGCTTTTTGGCTGGGGAAAGTGCTCAGCACTGCGTACATCAAGGCGTCGTTTGGTAATGCATGCACAAGCGTCCCTGTCATTCCCGCGAAAGCGAAAATCCATAACACCGTGGCCCATGGCACTCCAAATGGATTTCCGCCTGCGCAGGATTGACGGTTGCGGTTGATCATTGTCACTACTAGCGAAAATATTGTAAATATCTGTTTTTAAAGGAAAAGTATGAGCAAGCAACGCATCGGGTTTATCGGCGTGGGTTTGATGGGCAGCAGCATGGCCAAGCATTTGCTGGAAGCCGGGTTTCCGGTGGTGGTGCATGACACCGACCCCGCGCGCGTGGCGGACGCGGTGAAGCTCGGCGCAAAAACTGTGGCGTCGGTGGATCAGATACCGGGGCAAGTCGATGTGCTGATGTTCTCACTGCCGACTTCCGACATCGTGAAGGACGTGGTGCATAACCAGTTGAAACTGCTCACCACCGGCAGGCCGGGTTTGATCGTGCTCGATGCCACCACCGCCGACCCGGAAAAATCCGCGGCTATCGCGGCGGAACTGGCGAAAGTAGGCATACGCTTTCTGGATTGCACGGTCAGCGGTACCAGCGAAATGTGCGCGGTGAAAGACATTATTTTCATGGCGGGCGGCAGCAAGGATGCATTCGCCGAATGCGAGCCGATGTTCGCGGCGATGGGCCGCGAGTGGATGCACATGGGCGAGAACGGCACCGGCGCGATCATGAAGCTCTGCGTGAACCTGGTGCTGGGCCTGAACCGTATGGCATTGGCCGAGGGGCTGACGCTCGCGCGCAAGGCCGGCATTGAGCCGCTGGCCGCGCTCGAAGTGCTGAAAAAGTCCGCCGCGTTTTCCAAGATCATGGATCAGAAAGGCTACCGCATGGTCGAAAAACGGTTTCATCCACCGGCGGGCAAGCTCAAAATTTATTTGAAGGACGTGCGCGCGATGCTGGCGCTGGGCGAGCGGCTGAATTGCCCGCTGCCGCTGATTAGCCTGCACGCGCAGGCGTTGTCGTCGGAGGTTTCCAAGGGCCGCGGCGAATGGGATAGCGCGAACATTATTTCGTTTTATGATGAGTTGGCGGGGTATCCCGCACCGAAGGCACCGTCGTAGCACGCATCATGGCCGCAACCACACGGATTGCGCGCGCGCCGCTGCTGATGGCCGCGGCCTGCGGCAACGCGGCTTTAGCGCAAAGCAAGCTGCCCGACTATCCCGTGCGCGCCTTGCGGCTGGTAAATCCGTACAGCCCCGGCGGCACCACCGATCTGGTGGCACGCATGATTGCCACGCGGCTGACCGAGACATGGGGGCAGCAGGTCATCGTCGATAACCGGCCCGGCGCGGGCACCAATATCGGCAACGAAATCGTGGCGCGCGCGCAGCCTGATGGCTACACCTTGCTGGTTAACTCCGCGGCCATCGCGACGCTGACGGGTTTTTATTCGCGTCTGTCGTACGATCCGCTGCGCGATCTTGCGCCCGTCGTCAGCATCGGCGACGCGCCGCTGGTGCTGGCGGTCAGCCCATCAATGGAGATACGCTCGGTGCGCGAGATGATCGACTACGCGCGCGCCAAACCCAAGCTGCTCACCATGGCCTCGTCGGGCACCGGCTCGTCCACGCATCTGGCGATTGAACTTTATAGAGCTATGGCCAAGGTGGAAACCACCCACGTGCCGTACAAAGGCGGCGGCCCCGCCGTGATCGCCACCGCCAGCGGCGAAGTAAATGCCCTCATCAATTCGCCGGCGGTGGTGCTGCCGCATGTGAAAACCGGCAGGCTGCGCGGCCTAGCGGTCACCAGCGCCAAGCGCAGCGAAATCGCGCCTGACCTGCCCGCGATGGCCGAAGCGTTGCTGGGCTACGAGGTGCAAGGGTGGTACGGCGTGTTTCTGCCGCGCGCGACACCGCGGCGCATCGTCGGCGCGGTCAACGCCGAACTCGATCGTTATGTGCAATCACCAGAAGGCCGCGCGCGCCTGCTGTCGTTCGGACTCACCACCACCGGCGGCACGCCGGAGGCGTTTGCGGATTATTACCAGCGCGAAACCGAGCGCTGGGGACGTATTATTCGTGCGGCGGGCATCAAGACCGATTAGCGCGCCGCGCCATGTAAGGAGATAACGGTGAAACCCATTCGATACAGCGCGGCAGCGTGTGCAAGTTTGCTGGTGGTGGGCGCGCAACAATATCCGCTGAGGCGTGACCGGGCGTTACGCCGCCGCGAAAGGTAACCCGCCATGTTGTCACGTCGAATCACAACCTGGGCCGTTCTGTGCCGCGTGCTGCTGCTCGCCGGCTGCGGCGACAAAAATTATGAAAAACGCGGTGGCGCTTGGCATTACGATGGCAATCCGATAACGGTTGTGCGGCCCGATACCTTCACGCCGATCCAGGACGCTTTTGCCAGGGATGCAACGGTAGGTTATTTTCGCGGTCAAGCCATTGAGGGCAGCGACGGGCCGACATTCGAGCGGATAGACAAATACCATGCGCGTGATAAACGGCACATTTATTTTTGCGATACGTATCGCAAGGGCAGGAGTACTACAGCGCCAAGCATAACCGCGTGGTTGTGCTGGAAGGCGTGACTCCATCCTAATTCAGGCTGCTAAAAGACCGTTATGCGCGAGACGACAATTCGATGTATTACGAAGGCGTGCGCTTTGCGGTCAAAGACATCAACAGCTTTGAACTACTGGAAAACAATTTTCAGCGCGACCGCGTGACCGGTTACTTCGAGCGCGTTCCGATAGCGGGCAGTGATGGCGCCACGTTTTCGGTCATCGACATGCATTACAGCAGGGATAAGGCGGGCGTTTATTATTCCGCTGAGTGGCGTGATCATGGCGACATGCCGCAACGGAGCATGCGTGTAGCGGGGGCGTTGCCTGAATCTTTTGCCGCCAAGGGCGCGGGGTATGCCGCCGATGCCGGGCAGGTTTACCACAAGGGAAAGATTCTCGGCAAAGACGTGGCTAATTTTCAGGTGCTGCCGGCGCTGTATGCCAAGACCAGTACCGTGATTTATTTCGATGGCAGGCCCGTGGTGGGGGGCGGATGCGGCAACCTTTGCCGTGCTGGAAAGCCGCGAGGAGAACGCCGACGCCCGCGACGCGCGCGCATCGTATTTACGCGGTGTGGGTGTGGAGGGCGCGCAGGCCGGCTCGGCGGGGAAGTAAGCTTCTTATGCGCTTTGCGCTGGCGCTGGATGGCGGGAACCCCCGCTTGCGGCCCACGTAGGGCGCAATCGCTATTGCGCCGCATGCTGGGTTTACCAACCCCATTCGGCGCAATGCGCTACGCCCTTCGACAAGCTCAGGACAGGCTTATAGACGCCCTACAATCCGCGACGCTTTCGTGATTGACTTGCGCCATGGCTACGAGTTTATTGCGAGGGCGCGGGCGCTGCCGGGCGGCTTGGCACCGATTTC
>CAWUUY010000401.1:0-13620 GCA_963924885.1 uncultured Burkholderiales bacterium
TTAATAATCTCCCATCTGTTAACCCACAGCTTTCCCCGGCGGCCTCAACTCCGCCACCCCATCTGCATCGGTTGCCGCTATCGTGGTTCGAATCATGTGGCGCGGCTTATCCAGCGGCCACGGGCGTCCGCGATGCATGCTGGCGCGGTTGTCCCACATCACCACATCACCTTTGCGCCAGATGTGTTCATACGCGTTGCCGGGCGCGGTGGCCATCGCGCTGAGTTCATCGATCAGCGCCAGCGCTTCGTTGTTGGGCATGCCGTCGATGGCGTAGGTGTGCGAGGCGATGTACAGCGCGTCGCGGCCATTCACCGGGTTGCGCCAGCGCATGCGCCAGCACGCGGGCGGCAGCGTGTCGCGTTCGCGCGGCGAGGCCAGCGTGGGGTCGATTTTGCCACGCGAATGCGCGTAGCTGTGCCAAGCATAACTGTCCGCGAGCTTCGCGCGCAGTGACTCGGGCAGACGGTTCCACGCCGCGCGCATCGACACGAATTCGGTTTCGCCGCCCACGCCGGGAATGATTCGCGCCGACAGCACCGAGGCCAGCGCGGGCGTTTGGCGGAATGAACTGTCGGTGTGCCAGAGTTGATTGGCCTTGGCGCGCAGCGCTTCCTTGTGCGTGGGCGGCACCAATTCGCGTGTCGCGGGGTCGATGTTGGTGAGGATCGAAAACGGCGTGCCTTCGCCGAGGCTGGCCGCCTTGGCGGTTTCGAGCGGGCCGAATTTCGCCGAGTAGCCGACTTGGATTTGATCGATTGCGTCACCCACGGGCTGATCACGAAACACCAGCACCGAGTGTTCTTCAAACGCCGAACGCACCGCGCGATACGCATGGCCGTCATGGGCGACATCGGCCATGCTGACGCCGCGTATCTCGGCGGCGATGTCGGGATGGAGTGGGATGATTTCCATGGAATGGCTCCTTGCGCGAGACTGCTTCAAAGACGAACGTGTTCTAAAACGCGTACTTCCTCAACCCTCCATCCACCGGCATCACCGTCCCGGTAATGTACGCGGCGACAGGGGAGGCCAGAAACACCGCCAGCACGGCCAGTTCTTCCGGCTCGCCGTAACGCCCAACCGGAATTTCTTTGGCTGATTGCTCAGCGCGAAATTCCGGCGAATATTTGCGGCGGATTTGTTCGCTCATGATGCGACCGGGCGGGATGCAATTGACGGTGATGCCGTGCGGGCCAACTTCGCGCGACAGTCCCTTGGACCACGCGTGTATGGCGGCCTTGGTCGGCGTGGCGGCAATTAGCGCCTCAGGTTCGGATTTGCCGCTGATGTTGATAATGCGGCCCCATTTCCGTTGCAGCATGCCCGGCAGCACCGTATGGGTGATCTGGCGCACGCGCACGAAGTTGAGTGTCATTGATTCTTCCCATTCACTGTCGGGGGCGTCTACGTGGATTGCGGGTTTGCTGCCACCCGCGCTGTTGATGAGGATGTCGATCTTGCCGAGCGCTTGTTCGGCTGCGCGCGCAAGACGTACGGGTGCGTCGGCCTCCATCACGTCGATTTCCACGATGGCGGGTTTCCTGCCGCCATTGGCGACAATTTCAGCGGACAATTCTTCGAGCAATTTTCCGCGTCGCGCGACGATGCAGGTCTGCACGCCTTCGGCGGCAAGTCCCTTGGCGATAGCGCGTCCTATGCCCTGGCTGGCGCCGGTGACCAGCGCGGTTTTATTGATGAGTTGCATATCCATGTGCAGCGTTCCAGGAGAGGCGTTATTCGTCCGCGGTGTCGTCGTCTTCGTCGTCCGCGCGTATCGCTTTGCGCGATTTATCCGCAGCGTCGCGCAAGGCGGCGGCGTCCTGAAAATAATCTGCGATCGTGCCCGATGCGCGCAGTTTTAAAGAGGGCGGGTAGATGCGCACGCTGGTCGCGATGTAATTCACGTCGCGCATCTGATAGCGCGCCTGCACCCACTGGCCGGTGCCGCCGGACAGTGCGGGAATCAGGCAGGCGATCAACGCGGCGCGGCGTGCTGTCAGGCTTGAGGCGTGCATCAGGTGCAAATACAAGGCGCAGCCGAAAGCGAGAGCGCCGACCCATGCCGCGCGCGTGCTCCATTGCGGCAGTGAAAACATGAACCAGCACAATTCCAGCAGGCCGTTAATCGCGACGAACAGCGCCGCCACGTTGAGAAATATCGCGGCATGGCGCAGCCAGCGCCATTCATCCTGCATCACGCGGGTGAGCAACGCCCAGAACGCCACCCATCCGCCGGCGGCCAGCGCGCCGGAAATCAGCGTGGTGACGATAATCGTGGCCAGATCGCGTGGCGCCGCGAGCCAACTGCCGTAGGCCAACTGCATGCCGCCCACCAGCGCGCCCGCGCCGGCGATCCATGCGGGATCGCGCAGTATGGACGAAGGGCGCAGTTGATCGGGTTTTTCGGGCGCGAGATATTCGTGCGTCGTGCGGACTTTGATGCGCGTGCGGCCGATTTGCAGCAGGCCGTCGGTAAGCTCCAGTGACTGAGCGTTCTGATGGCGCTTGCCGGCAACGATAATGCCGTTGGCCGAGCCGAGGTCGGTGACCAGGATTTTTCCGTCGGGCGTGATTTCGACCGACGCATGCCGTACGGCGGAGTAGGCATCGTCGAGTGTGACATCGGCGCTGACGCTGCGCCCGATGGTAAACACACGCTGCTCGCCCGTGAGCGCAACACGCTCGCGTGTTAACACACGCGCGTGGCCGCCGATGATGTCGACCAATACCGTGTCGATGGCGCTCATGGCTGCCACTCCATCGCGTCGGTGTAGCGCTTGATAAAGGCCATGCCCGCGTCGAAATCCAGACCATACATGTCAAGGTGGCTGGCGAAGCCGCGCTTGCTGGCATTCAGACTGCTCACGCGCACGGTGAAATCGTACAGTCCTTCGAGCTTGCGGTAGCCGCGCGCGCAGATCATTACGCTGGCATCGAAACCTTTCAGGCGCACGTTGCGGTTCTGGCAGGAAAACGGCCCCACGTGCCGGCGCGAGCCATAGGCGCCGGTGGCGACCGCTAGTTCCGACAGCCGGTTCGAAAAACGCCACGCATCAAGCTTATCGGTGGTCAGCACAAAGTGCGAATACTTGAGGTCTCCGCTGTATAGTCCCTGTTGCACGTAAAGCCCGGCTTTGGCAGCGCAGTTGATGCGCACCATTTGCACCGGCTGGCCGGGCGTGGGGTCGCCCGATGCGTTGCAATCGATAAACGGCGCGAGCTTGGCGGGCAGGTGGTAACCCGACGCCGGTTGTGTGAGTATGTCGCCTTTTAACGCGCCGAGCAGGTCCGTGGCGTGGGCGCGCATTTGTATCAGCACTTCTTTTTTCAGGCCGCCCGCGCCGGGTTTTTGTTTCTGCGAGCGATCCAGCAGCGTTTGCGCGTGTTCCGCCGGGACAAGAAAACTCACCAGTTGTTCGAAGCGATAGCCAGAGACATTGACGCCGATCACATCACCCGCCGCGTTTAATGCAGGGCCGCCCGACATGCCGCCGTTGATCGCGCCGGAATAATGAATGCGCGGATCGAACGAATCCTCGACCCTGCCATTGGAGACGCCTTCGGTAATGGTCAGGCCGACATCCAGCGGGAAACCGATGGAATACGCACGTTCACCCTTGGTCGGCGTGACCGGCACTAGCTTCAATGGAGCGGGTGCGTAGCCGGTGGTGCGCACCACCGCCAGATCGTGCCGTATGTCGACGGCCAGCACCTCGATGCTGCCGGTCTTGCCTTCGGTGGTGCGGTACTCAAGCCGATACTTGTCGGGAAACTGCACTTGCTGCGCGACGACATGGTAATTAGTCATGAATACGCCGCCGTCCGTCACGGCAAAGCCGGTGCCATGAAACGCCTGCGCGGTGTTCGTGCCGAAAAACCCCTTGATCTGGATCACCGCCGGACGCACGCGCGTCAGCACATCGCGGGCGTTTTCTGAAGTCGCCGCGGGCACCGGCTGATTTTGCGTGACGGGTGGCTGCGGCTGCGCGTGCGCCGCGGCGCCGCCCAGCGCCGTGGCCAGTAACGCGTATTGAGCTATTTTCCGTATCAGGGTCACATCAGCCTTTCAGCCAGGTTTTGAAGGTGATCCACAGCTTGCGGATCGGCGTGAGCGACGTGCGCTGCTGTAATACTTTGCATCCGTCATCGCGTATTTCTTCGAGCAGCGTGCGATAGATGCCGGCCATGATGATACCGGGTATCTGTGGCTTTCGGTCGGGCGCAGGGAGTTTGGCGAACGCGGTATCGTATTGCGCCAGTGCGCGTTCGATCTGAAAGGACATCAGTTTCTGGAAGTTTTCGGTTTCACGCACAGACTGAATATCGGTTTCGACCACGCCGAACTTCTCCAGTTCATCGAGCGGCAGATAAATGCGGTTGCGGCGCGCGTCTTCGCCCACATCGCGGATGATATTGGTGAGCTGGAACGCGAGACCGAGTTCGGCGGCATAGTCGAGGGTTTGTTTTTCGCTATAACCGAAAATGCTTGCCGACATCAGGCCCACCACGCCGGCCACGCGATGGCAATAGAGTTTCAGCGTGTCGTAGTCGGGATAGCGGTTGTAATCGAGATCCATCGCCATACCGTCGATGAGTTCGAGCATGTGCTGTTGCTCGATGCCGTAAGCCGCAACGGCGGGGGAAAGCGCCTTGGTGACGGGATGTTGCGGTTGGCCTGCGTACAGTTTGGCGACTTCTTCGCGCCACCACACAAGCTTGGTGCGAGCCACGCCCGCATCGGTGCATTCATCCACCACGTCATCGACTTCGCGGCAATAGGCATACAGCGCTGTGATGGCGCGGCGGCGTTCCGTCGGCAGGAACAAAAAGCTGTAGTAAAAGCTTGACCCGGAGGCGACCGCTTTTTGCTGGCAGTATTCGTCTGGCGTCATGTCAAAAAGCCGATCGCGCGAGCATCAACAGCCAGTCATGAGGCCGCAGCACCGGGCGGCGCTGAAACACGTCGTAATTCACGTTTTCAATCTTGGTGAGTATGCGGTCGCCGCCGGCGATAATCATCCGCATCTCCAGTCCCAGCCGGCCTTTTAGTGCATGGCCCAAGGCCGCGCCGGAATGCAGGTACTGCCGCGTACGATTGACCTGAAAGCTCAAGAATGTGCGCCAGATGTCGTTAGCCGTACCATGGGCGATCTGGGATTCGGTAATGCCGTATTGCGCCATGTCGTCCTGCGGAAAGTAGATGCGGTTTTTTTGGTAGTCGATGGCGACATCCTGCCAGAAGTTGATGAGTTGCAGACTCGAACAGACGGCGTCGCCCCAGGCATTGTGTTGCGGCGTGGCGGCGCCATATAGCACTAGCAACAGCCGACCGACCGGGTTAGCCGAGCGGCGGCAATAGTCGAGCACTTCCGCATAGTTCGCATAACGTTCCTTGACCACATCCTGCGAAAACGCGGACAGCAGGTCACGGAACAGGGGAATGGGCAGGCCATGTTCGCGGATGATGCCGGCGAGGTCGGCGAACCACGCAATAGTTGAAGGTTGGCCGGCTTCGATGCGGTCGAGTTCGCGATTGAAGTTATCAAGGAGGGCAAGGCGCCGGGCCGGCGGCAAGTCGCCCTCATCGGCGAAATCGTCGGCTTCTCGTGCAAAGCGGTAAATCAGCCCCACCGGTTGCCGCAAGTGCGACGGCATCAAGATGGAGGCGACCGGGAAATTCTCGTAATGATCGACTGCCATGTTGTTGCAAAAACATCTAATTTAAACAATAGCTTGCCTTGGGAATTTCACTGAAATTGCAAGCTCTGCGGGGTGTCGTTAAAGTGGCGAGTATATTACAATCGCTCCATTGCGATGATTGCGATGATATCTGCCTGCCGGGTTCTTAGTGTTGGCGAGTTATGTTGCATTGCGAATAGAGCACACAAGCGAAAGTGGCGGAATTGGTAGACGCACCAGATTTAGGTTCTGGCGCCGAAAGGCGTGGGGGTTCGAGTCCCTTCTTTCGCACCAAGTACCACCAATAAAATAAGGGATGGCAGTTCATGCAAGCGAATCTTGAAACACTAAGCGGTCTAGAACGTAAATTGAGCGTGGCTGTGCCGCTGGCGGAAATCGAAACCGAGGTGCAGTCGCGCCTCAAGCACATCGGACGCACCGCCAAGATGCCGGGGTTCCGTCCCGGCAAGGTGCCGCCCAAGGTGGTGCAGCAACAGTACGGCGCGCAAGTGCGGCAGGAAGTGCTCGGCGCCACCATCGAAAAGAGTTTCGGTGACGCGGTGCGGCAGCAGAATTTGCGCGTTGCCGGTTATCCCAAATTTGATCCGGCGCAGCCCGCCGACGGCGCCGCTGAATTTCACTACAGCGCAACGTTTGAGGTGTATCCCGAGATCAAGGTGGGCGATATTGCCGGCAAGACCATCGACCGCGTGGCGCTGGAAGTAGGTGAAGCGGAAATCGACAAGACTCTGGAGATCATGCGCATGCAGCGCGTGACCTTTGACAAAGCCGAGCGCGTCGCGCAAACCGGCGACCGTTTGCAAATCAGCTACACGGGGACGATAGACGGCGTGGTATTTGACGGCGGCAAGTCCGAAAACCAGTACGCGGTGCTGGGCGAAGGCCGCTTGTTGGCGGATTTCGAAAAGAGTCTCGCAGGTATGAAGGCCGGTGAAAACAAATCGTTCGACCTCAAGTTTCCTGATGACTACCATGGCAAGGAAGTAGCCGGTAAAAACGCGCGTTTTGACGTTATGGTGAGCGAGGTTGCCGCGCCTAAACTACCGGAGGCGGATGCGGAATTCGCGAAAACGCTGGGCGTGGCCGATGGCGATGTTGTCAAGATGCGTGCCGAGGTCAAGGCGAATCTGGAACGCGAGGTCAAACAGCGCCTGAAAGCCAAGACCAAGGATCAGGTGATGCAGGCGATGCTCGATGTGACGCCAATAGAGGCCCCGAAGTCATTGATTCAAATGGAAATTCAGACGCTGCAAAACATGGCGCGGGAGAACCTCGCGTCGCGTGGCATACCGGTCAATAACGATATGCCGATGCCGGCGGAGGTGTTTGAGGCGCAGGCGCAGCGCCGCGTGTCGCTGGGCCTGATACTCGGCGAAGTGGTGCGCGCGCACAGCCTGCACGTCAGGCCGGAGCAGGTGCGGGCGGCGGTGGAGTTGCAGGCACAGAGTTATGAGCATCCGCAGGAGGTTGTCAAGTGGTTTTACAGCCAGCCGGAACGCCTGCGCGATATCGAGTCGGTTGTGTTGGAGGAAAACGTGGTTGAATGGGCGCTCGGCGTGGCAAAAGCCCAGGACAAAGCGATCACCTTAGACGAGCTTATGGGATACAACAAATGATGCAGTTCGGCAGTCACTTTCATGAACGTAAGCGTAGCCAGGAGCCGCAGGCGCTGGGCTTGGTGCCCATGGTGGTCGAGCAAAGCGGCCGCGGCGAACGCGCATACGACATTTACTCGCGTCTGCTCAAGGAGCGCGTGGTTTTTCTGGTCGGCGAGGTAAATGAAGTTACGGCCAACCTGATCGTCGCGCAACTTTTGTTTCTGGAGTCGGACAATCCGGACAAGGATATTTCGTTTTATATCAACTCGCCGGGCGGATCGGTTTCGGCGGGTTTGGCGATTTACGACACCATGCAGTTCATCAAGCCGGATGTCAGCACGTTGTGCGTGGGGCAGGCGGCCAGCATGGGCGCGATGTTGTTGACGGCGGGCGCCAAGGGCAAGCGTTTTTGCCTGCCGAATTCACGTGTGATGATTCATCAGCCGCTGGGCGGATTTCGCGGGCAGGCGTCGGATATCGAAATCCACGCCAAGGAAATTCTCTACCTCAAGCAGAAACTGAACGAACTGATGGCCAAGCATACCGGAAAGGATGTCGAGACCATCGGCAAGGACACCGACCGCGACAATTTTCTGAGCGCGGAGCAAGCGGTGCAATATGGTTTGGTGGATAAGGTGCTGGTATCGCGCGCGGATGTGCAGGCAGCGTGAGCAATTAGGCAAAACTAGCTATGGGAACCTGAAACAATGTCAGAAAAAGCGAGCGGCGAGAAACTCCTGTATTGCTCCTTCTGCGGCAAGAGCCAGCACGAAGTGCGCAAACTCATCGCGGGGCCGTCGGTGTTCATATGCGATGAATGCATTGAGCTGTGCAACGATATTATTCGCGAGGAGATTCAGGGTGATAAAGGCGGCAAGGGCGCCAAGTCCGATCTGCCGGTGCCGCATGAAATTCGCGCCATACTCGATCAGTACGTGATCGGCCAGGACACCGCGAAAAAGATACTGTCGGTGGCGGTGTACAACCACTACAAGCGCCTGAAAGAATCGGCGAAAAAAGACGAAATCGAGCTCTCCAAGTCGAACATTCTGCTGGTGGGGCCGACCGGTTCCGGCAAGACGCTGCTGGCGCAGACACTCGCGCGGCTGTTGAACGTGCCGTACGAAATGGCCGATGCGACGACACTGACCGAAGCCGGTTATGTGGGCGAAGACGTCGAAAACATCATCCAGAAGCTGCTGCAAAAATGCGACTACGATGTCGAAAAGGCGCAGCGCGGCATCGTCTACATCGACGAGATCGACAAGATTTCACGCAAGTCGGATAACCCGTCGATCACCCGCGATGTGTCGGGCGAGGGCGTGCAGCAGGCGCTGCTGAAACTGATTGAGGGTACCACGGCCTCGGTGCCGCCGCAGGGCGGCCGCAAGCATCCGAATCAGGAATTCGTGCAGGTGGATACCACCAACATCCTGTTTATCGTCGGCGGCGCGTTCGATGGTCTCGAAAAAGTCATCCGCGCGCGCTCTGAAAAAGGCGGTATTGGCTTTGGCGCGGAAGTGCGTAGCAAAGATGATCGCAAGAGCATCACGCGCGTATTGCGCGATGTGCAGCCGGAAGATTTAATCAAGTTCGGTTTGATCCCGGAATTCGTCGGGCGTCTGCCGGTGGTCGCTACGCTGGGCGAGCTCGACGAAGCCGCGCTGATACAGATACTCACGCAGCCGAAAAACGCGCTGATCAAGCAATATCAAAAAATGTTCAGCATGGAAGGCGCGGAGCTCGAGATACGCGAGTCGGCGTTGAAAGCCATCGCCAAACGCGCGCTGGAACGCAAAACCGGCGCGCGTGGCCTGCGCTCGATTCTGGAAAACACCCTGTTGAATACCATGTTCGACTTGCCGTCGCTGGAGAACGTGACCAAAGTGGTGGTCGATGAGGGCACGATCCTCAGCGATGCCGCGCCGTTGTTGATCTATTCGGATCCGCCGAAAGTGGCTTCCGGCTCCAGTGTATAGTTAAGTATTTGTTTTTAAACAATTTTGTGTGGGGTTGAATACTGGCGATTTCGCCCCATGTGTATGCAATGAATGCCAGTAATCATACGGGCGTAGTGACCTGAGAGGTGAAAGACCATGACTGAACCGACAACGCCCACTCCTGAGCAAGCCGCGAAAACCGTGGAACCGCCGCCGTCGCAAATGCCGTTGCTGCCTTTGCGCGACGTGGTGGTATTCCCGCACATGGTGATCCCGCTGTTCGTGGGACGACCCAAATCGATCAAGGCGCTCGAGGCCGCGATGGAATCCGGCAAGAGCATCATGCTGGTGGCGCAGCGTTCGGCGGCGAAAGACGATCCGGGTGCGGAAGACCTCTACGCCATTGGTGCGATCGCCACCATATTGCAAATGCTCAAGCTGCCCGACGGCACGGTAAAAGTGCTGGTCGAGGGCGGTCAGCGCGCGCGCGTCACCGAAGTGACCGATGTCAAAACGCATTTCATGGCGACGGTTACGCCGATTGTTATCGCGGCGGATCAGGATCGCGAGATCGAAGCCATGCGCCGCACCATGGTGCAGCAGTTCGATCAGTACGTGAAACTTAATAAAAAAATTCCGCCGGAGATTTTGACCTCTATCGCCGGTATCGACGATGCCAGCCGTCTGGCCGACCAGATCGCCGCGCACCTGCCGCTGAAGCTTGAGCAAAAGCAGGAAGTGCTTGAAATGTTCGATGTTAAGGCGCGTCTCGATCATCTGCTCAAGGTGGTGGATGGCGAACTCGACATATTGCAGGTCGAAAAACGTATCCGCGGGCGCGTCAAGCGCCAGATGGAGAAATCGCAGCGCGAGTATTACCTCAACGAGCAGGTGAAAGCGATCCAGAAGGAACTCGGCGAAGGCGAAGAGGGCGCCGATCACGACGAAATGGGCAAGCGCATCAAGGGCGCGCGCATGCCGAAAGAGGCACGCAAAAAAGCCGAAGCCGAACTGAAAAAATTAAAGTTGATGTCGCCGATGTCGGCCGAGGCCACCGTGGTGCGCAACTACATCGATGCGCTGACCTCGCTGCCGTGGCGCAAGAAAAGCAAAATCAGCAGTGACCTCGCGGCGGCGGAAAAAGTGCTCGACGAAGACCATGATGGTCTTGAAAAAGTGAAGGAACGCATCGTCGAATATCTCGCCGTGCAGCAGCGCGTGGACAAAGTGAAGGCGCCGATCCTGTGTCTGGTGGGCGCGCCCGGCGTGGGCAAGACCTCGCTCGGCCAGTCGATTGCACGCGCGACCAATCGCAAATTCGTGCGCATGGCGCTGGGCGGCGTGCGCGACGAAGCGGAAATCCGCGGTCATCGCCGTACCTATATTGGCTCCATGCCGGGCAAGATTCTGCAAAACATGTCCAAGGTTGGTGTACGTAACCCCTTGTTTTTATTGGATGAAGTGGACAAGCTTGGGCAGGATTTCCGCGGCGATCCCGCCAGCGCTTTGCTGGAAGTGCTGGATCCGGAACAAAACCATACGTTCGTCGATCACTATGTCGAGGTCGAATACGATTTGTCCGACGTGATGTTCGTGGCTACCGCCAACACGCTGAATATTCCGCCGGCGCTGCTGGATCGCATGGAAGTGATTCGTCTGTCGGGCTATACCGAGGACGAAAAAGTCAAAATCGCGCAAAACCATCTGTTGGCCAAGCTGATTAAGAATCATGGCTTGAAGGTCGAGGAAATCGCGGTGTCGGAAAGCGCTATCCGCGACATCGTGCGCTACTACACGCGCGAAGCCGGTGTGCGTGCATTGGAGCGCGAGCTGTCGAAAATCTGCCGTAAGGTCGTCAAGGAACTGGTGAAGTCCAAGGACACGGGTCGCAAGATCACCGTGTCCGCGCGTAATCTCGACAAATATTGCGGCGTGCGCCGCTATAGCTTCGGCATGGCCGAAAAGAAAAGTCAGGTGGGTCAGGTTAATGGTTTGGCGTGGACCGAAGTCGGCGGCGAGTTGTTGTCGATAGAAGCGATCAGCATGCCCGGCAAGGGTAAGATGACCACCACCGGCAAGCTCGGTGAAGTGATGCAGGAATCAGTGCAGGCGGCGCTGTCCGTGGTGCGCAACCGTTCAGAGCGCTTGGGCATCCATCCGGATTTTTATCAAAAGAGCGATATCCACATCCACTTGCCGGAAGGTGCCACGCCCAAAGATGGCCCGAGTGCGGGCATCGGCATCTGCACCGCGATGGTGTCGATGTTGACGGGCATACCAGTGCGCGCCGACGTCGCGATGACAGGCGAAATTACGCTGCGTGGCGAAGTGCTGCCCATCGGCGGATTAAAAGAGAAATTACTCGCGGCGCATCGCGGCGGCATCAAGATGGTGTTGATCCCCGAGGAAAACGTGAAAGACCTTGTGGAAATTCCCGACAATATCAAGAACCGGCTCGATATTCATCCCGTCAAGTGGATCGATACCGTGCTGGAACTAGCGCTCGAGCGTAAACCGGAGCCGTTGCCTGAACAAACTGCCACAGCCGCGCCGGCACCCGCAGTGGCGCCGGCCACAGAGGCGGTCAAGCACTAAGACATAGCGGTTGGCGAGCCGCGCCTGAATTTTCTGCGGTTCTATTCTTGGCTAAATGCCGGAAAATACGATAGAATTCGCCCCTTTGTTGCTTCGGGAATTTCCGGAGTTCGGGTGCTTAGCTCAGTTGGTAGAGCGTCGCCCTTACAAGGCGAATGTCGGCGGTTCGAACCCGTCAGCACCCACCAGGTTCGGCGTCGCGGGTTTCGGCAAATGAAAGCAACGGGAAGCAACAGGTAGTGAAGAGTAGTCTGGGAGTGGTAGTTCAGTTGGTTAGAATACCGGCCTGTCACGCCGGGGGTCGCGGGTTCGAGTCCCGTCCACTCCGCCAATAAATCAAAGACTTACAATTGTTTTTTAAAGTAAAATCATCTTCCGAAGTTTGCCAATTTCGGAAGATGATTTTTTTTTGCTTGGAGTTCGCTCTACAGAGCGCACTATGACCCCCGGCCAGACATTTCACTAAGTTGCTTCTTCACAGCCTCTCTGGGCGGCTGTAGCGCCCGTAAAATGACGAGGGCAATGGCACACAGTTGCCTCACGCCGGGAGCGTAGCTGTGGGAGGCGAATTGCTAAGTCATAGCCTGAACAGCGCTTCCCGCACAGTCTTGCGCAGATTGGTGGGAGTGATGGTGTGCAACTCATGCGCGATCTGCTGCTTCTCGCAATTCATCTGTTCGTAACCGTTGCGAAACTTCTCCGCCCTGGCGGCGTGCGCGCGGTGGCCGCGGAATCGTTGTTGCTCAAGCAACAGCTCGTCGTCAGCAATCGCTCCCGGCAGCGTGCCCCGAATCTCAGCACTGTCGATCGTTTTGTGCTCGGACTGATTGTGCTCTTTGTCAGCCCCCGCCGCATCCCGAAGCTTTCCGCTATCGTGAAACCGGCCACGTTGTTCAAATTTCACAAGGCGCTGGTCGATCGCAAGTATCGTCTGCTCTTCTCTTCGTCCGGTCGCCCGCGCAAACCCGGACCGAAGGGCTCGTCTTCCGAACTCATTGCGGCCATCGTCGAAATGAAGCGCCGCAATCCCAAGTTCGGTTGTATGAAAATCGCCCTGCAGATCTCCCTCGCCTTCGGCCTCACCGTCAATAAAGATGTCGTGCGCCGCGTGCTCGCTAAGCACTACCGGCCAGGCGACTCTGGCGCCAGTGGTCCCTCGTGGTTAACACTGATCGCGCAAACTAAAGAGAGTCTATGGAGCGTCGATCTATTCCGTTGCGAATCCATTCTGCTGCGCAGCTTCTGGGTCATGGTGGTGATGGATATATTCACCCGCCGCATCATTGGTTTTGGCGTGGCGAGGGATCACATCGACGGCGTATCCGTGTGCCGGATGTTTAACCACGCCATCGTCAGCAAGCAACTACCGAAACGCGTCAGCACTGATAATGACCCACTGTTTCGTTTTCATCGCTGGTTGGCTAATCTGCGCGTACTTGACGTTGCCGAAGTCAAGTCAGTTCCCCATGTTCCTGTGTCGCATCCATTCATAGAAAGGTTGATCGGCACGATACACCGAGAATATCTGGATCGCGTGTTCTTATGGAACATCGTCGACTTAACGCGCAAGTTAAACGCCTTCGGCGATTACTACAATGCATTTCGGGTACATCGTTCGCTAGACGGTTCCCGCCGCGGCCGGGAATGAGGTTGCCGAACTCATCGTAATCATTGTTGATGTTAAACGAATAAGTGATGACGCTCGGAGCCCCACCGAATTGCCACGAGCCGCCTTGCACCAGGCCGTCAATCGGGGCATTGCCCGTCAGCGCGATTGAGTCGCC